>NZ_SZNL01000004.1:14388-117235 GCF_005068605.1 Sulfitobacter sp. 15WGC
GCCGCGGCAATGGCTCGCGTCGGGGCCGACAAAGGCGATGCGCCCGGCGGCGATGGCGATGTCATGGTCGGGCAGGCATTCGCGGGTGTGCACATTGACCCATGTGCCGCCGGTGATGATCGTATCGGCCGCGCGCCGTCCGGCGGCGACCTCGACCAATTGCGCGGCCACATCGGGCCAAGAGGGGAACGTTTTATCTGTCATGTCCAAAGGTGACATAGGGCCGGGGGAGGTTCAAGCGATCACGCCATCGGAAAGGGCGCGCGATGTTGCCAGAGCGCGCCGCTTGCGGCTAACTGGCGCGCAAGGCATTTACGGAACGATTATATGAATTTTCTCTTTGTGCACCAGAACATGCCCGGCCAATACCGGGAATTGATACAATGGCTGGCGCAGGCGGGCGGGCATCGCATTTATTTTCTGACCCAACGTCAGAATGCGCCGCAGTTGCCGGGGGTCGAAACCCGTGTCTACCGCCCCCATCACCGCCCCGACGAGAAGGCCTATGGTCTCTCGCGCATTTGGGAGGAAGCCTCAGGCAATGGGTTCGGCGCCGTCAACGCCGCCCAGCAGATCGAAACGCGAGAGGAGTTTCGCCCCGACATCATCATCGGCCACGTCGGTTGGGGGGAGTTAAGTTTCTTCAAACAGCTTTGGCCGGATGTGCCGATCATCGGTTATTTCGAGTATTACTATAACATGACCGGCGGCATGGTGGGCTTTGACCCTGCCGAGAAAATCTCGGCCCATGCGCCCTACCTCAACCATGCCCGCAACATCGTACCGCTGGCCAATATCGAAACCGTCGATCTGGGCCATTGCCCGACCTATTGGCAGCGCGACCGTTTTCCCGAGAGCTTTCACCGCAAGCTCTATGTCTGTCACGACGGCATCCGCACCGATCAGCTCTTGCCCGATCCGGATGTCAGTCTGCGTCTGGGGCGTTTGGCGCGGCCCGTGACGCGCGAGGATGAGATCATCACCTATGTCGCGCGCAATCTGGAAAAGACCCGCGGCTTTCACACGATGATGCGCGCCCTGCCGCGTATCTTGGCAGAGCGGCCCCATGCGCGGGTGGTGATCGTCGGCGGCAATGAGGTCTCCTACGGCAAGCAGAGCGATCATCCCGGCGGTCTGCGCGGAGAGATGGCGGCGGAGTTGCAGGATCGGGTCGATTGGGACCGCGTGCATTTCGTGGGCAAAGTGCCCTATCCCGACTTCAAGAAGCTGGTGCAGATCAGCCGCTGTCACATCTATCTGACGATGCCCTTCGTGCTGTCTTGGTCCTTGCTCGAGGCCATGTCGATGCAGGCCACGATCGTCGCCTCCGACGTGGCCCCGGTGCGCGAGGCCGTGACCCATGGTGAAACCGGCCTGCTGGTGGATTTCTTCGACCCCGATGCGCTGGCAGCGCAGGTGGTAGAGGTGCTCGCCCATCCGCAGGATCACGCCCATCTCGGCCCGGCGGCGCGGGCCCATGTGGTCGAGAATTACGATTTCCTGACCCGCTGCCTGCCCGAACACCTTGCGCAGATCAACGCATTGGTGCCTGAGGGCAAGCGGATCGGCTAGGTCAGTTGCCGAGGTTTCCGGCGGTATTCACCAGCCCGAAGACCGATCCGACAAGGCCCAGAATGGTGCGGGTGTCCGACAGCGGGCTTTCCGTCGCGAGCACCAGATCGCCGGATTGAATGTGGAAATTCCGCGCCGAGAACAGCCCGTCGGATGTGGTCAGATCCAGCGTGAACACCACCCGCGTGCGGCGCGGGCCGCGCACGCCCGCACTCACCGCGCTGGCGGGGTATTCGCGCAGGATCAGGATGCCTTCGGGATCGGCGCGGGATTCGTTCACCCCGCCGATGATTGCCAATGCGTCCAGCGCCGAGACTTCGTCGCGGTTGAAGGGAAACTGTGCCTCCCGCCCGGCGGCACCCAGCGACAGGAAGTAGCGGCGGTCATCTTCGATGATCAGCTTGTCGCCCCCGATCAGCCGGGTGTCGAGGCTTGGGTTCTCATAAAGCCGGTCGATCGAGGTGGTATAGATATTGGCGCCGCGCAGCAGTTTGACCTGCGGGTTTTCGATACTGGAGAGCACGCCGCCGCCAGCCGAGATTGCGGCGAGAACGGTGAAGTTGTTGTCCGGCATTAGGATGTTGCCGGGGCTGCTCACGCCGCTCACCAGATCGACAGAGTTGCTGCGACCCTCGGTCATCGCCAGTTGCACCTGTGCCGCAGGCACGATTGTCTCAAGCCGGCGTTGGAGCAACTGCCGCGCTGAATCCGGGGTGCGGCCCGAGACTCTGACCTTGCCGATATAGGGCATGAAGATGGTGCCGCTTTCCGAGACGCGAATGCCGGGGAGGGTGGCAACTTGCTGAGCCGGAGATGTCAGCAACGAGTTGTCGCCGCTGTCCCAAACCAGAATGTCCAGCCGATCACCGGGGCGGATGACCTGGGCGTTCGATCCTCGGCTGGCACCGATCCAGCCATGGCGCCGCTCGCCAGTGTTGGGCCACTGAGCCACACTGGGCAGAAAGGCTCGGGTAACCGGATAGACGGCGATATCGGCATCAGGAGCGGCTGCTTCCTTCGTTACCTCTCTCTCGATCGCCGCACCGCGGGGGAGGTTGCCGCAAGCCGCCAGAGAAAGGGCCATCAGGGCCAAGAGGAACAGTTTGCTCAGGTGCTTCATAAGATGCGCAGTCGCTTTCTGGTGTTTCACCGGTAAACCGGGGTACTTGTGCCTGTATGCAGTGTAAATTGGTGGCTTGCAAAGGATGTTGTAAAGCCGGTCCCCATCCGAAATTCTAGTCATTCAGGATAGAGGCTGAACATATGGCGTCAATGATTTCAAAAGACAGCGCGTGTCCGGGCAGCTCTGTGATCTTTAACGGCGTGCTTTTGCTAGGTGCGACGGGCCGATTGGGCGGTATGCTGCGCCGTCATTGGCCAGAGCCGCAGGCGCTGCGCAGCCAGTCTAGAGAGCCGCGGCCTGGCTTTTATGATTTCAAGCTACCGAATGCGGAAGAGAGCCCAAGCGACGCGGCCCTCGCAGCCGCGCGTGGGGCAAGGGCGATCATCTCTTTGGCAGGTGTGACCCCGGCCCACGCGGGTGCTTGTGATGCCGCTTTGGAAGACAATGCGACCCTCGCCTTAGCTGCGTTGAAACTGGCAGAGACGGCGGGGGTCCCGCGGCTTCTCGTCGCCTCATCGGCGGCGGTCTACGGTGCAGAGGGCGGCCCGCTGCAAGAGGATCTGTCCTGCGCTCCGCTGTCGGATTACGGCCGACAGAAGCTTGCGATGGAAAAGGCAGTGCAAGAGGCGAGCGGCGAGACCGCAGTCACCGCGCTACGGATCGGCAACGTAGCGGGGGCGGATGCGATCCTCGGCGGTTGGCGGCCGGGCATGCAGATTGATCGCTTCCCCGATGGCCGCACGCCAAGCCGCAGTTACATCGGGCCGGTGACCTTGGCGCGGGTGCTCCACGCGCTCTGCCATGTAGAACACCTGCCGCCCATTCTGAACATCGCGGCACCCGGCGCGGTGGAAATGGGCGCGTTGTTGGATGCGGCGGGGCTGGCGTGGGAGCCCAAGCCGGCCCCTGCTTCCGCCATTCCCGAGGTGCGGCTGGATACGAAGGCACTTGAACGCCACGTCGATTTCACGCCAGAAACTCAAACGCCCGCCGGTTTGGTGCGAGAATGGCAGCAGGATATGAACAAACGATGAAGACCCATCAATGACTTGGCGCAAGCGCATTTTCGATCTGTTCTTCGCCAGCCTGCTTGTCGTCATCCTGGGGCCGATCCTTCTGGGGTTGCTGGTCTGGCTGCTGGTCAAAGAGGGACGGCCACTTTTCCATGTGGCCGAGCGGATGAAAACGCCGGAAGAGAGTTTCAAGCTTTGGAAGCTGCGCACGATGACCGTGGCCGAAGAGGATCAGGGCGTGTCGGGCGGCAACAAGGCCGCGCGGATCACCCCCACGGGCGCATGGCTCAGGGCGCGGCGCTTGGATGAGTTTCCCCAGCTTTGGAACATCCTGCGCGGTGATCTGAGCTTTGTCGGCCCCCGTCCGCCGCTGCGTGAATACGTTGAGCGTTTCCCCGAAGTTTACGGCAAGGTTTTGAAATCCCGGCCCGGCGTTACCGGTCTGGCCACAATCCGGTTTCACAAACATGAAGAACGGCTGCTGTCACGCTGCGAGACCGCGGCAGAAACCGATCATGTCTATTGTCGCGTCTGTGTCCCGCGCAAGGCGCAGCTTGATCTGATCTATCAGCGCCATCAAAGCGTCTGCTACGACTTTGATCTCGTGTTTCAGACCATTAGCAACCTCTTTCGCCGCAGTTAGAGTTTGCGGTTGTCAGCGGGGGCGTTGATGGGCAAATTGGTTAAGAATTGGTGTTTCTGACAAAATCATGGCATTGTTTGCTGAAAATTTAAGCGAATCCAGATTCGAATGGTGATACATTAAGCGCTATTTACTGTTTTTGTGCTTGTTGGCGCTCCCGAAGAACACCATGGACAAAAGAGAGCTACTAATAGGTTTCGGCCGCTGCGGTCGCCAATATACTCGTAGACAGGAGACGGCGCATGTTGAGCATTATCAAGTCGCTGACCAAACGGCAAAAGCGCGTGATCATGCTAACGCTCGACTCCCTTTTAATCGTTGTCTCCACGATTGCCGCCTTGGCTGTGCGCGGCCTGCCCGAAGATTTGCTCGAAACCCTCGTTACTTACGCTCCAATTATACCCCTTACCCTGATCGTCGGTGTGATCGTTTCGATCCGCTTGGGGGTCTGCACCACGCAACTTAATGCCTATGAAACCGCAGCGGTCGGAAGCACCGCGATACTGGGGACCACCCTTGCAGCCGTATCCCTGCTGAGCGCGACCCTTCTGGGGCTGGATTTCCCTATCGGCGTGCATGTGATGTTCGGGGCGATCTTTTTCTCTCTGGTGGTGCTGTCGCGGGTCATCTTGTTGCATATCGTTTTGCAAATCTACCGGACGGGCGACGCGCGGTGCCGTGTTTTGATCTACGGTGCGGGCACCACGGGGACGCAACTGGTTTCGGCCCTGCGCGGCCATGAAACGATTGAACCGATTGCCTTTGTTGATGACAATATCGCGCTTCAGGGGCTCAACGTCTCGAAGCTGCCGGTCTATTCGCCACGGGGCATCGCGGAACTTGCCGTCGAAAAGCAGATTGACCGCGTGTTGCTGGCCGTGCCGTCGCTCAGCACCCCCAAACAGGCCCAGATCGCCCGGCGGTTGGAGAAGCTGGGTCTCGAGGTGCAGACCCTCCCCTCCTTCGCGCAGCTGATCGGGGAAGAGGCTTTGGTCGACAAGCTCTCCCCCGTCTCTCCGAGCCGCTTTTTGAACCGGGATGAGGTCGCGCCTTTGATTAACGAAGGCGGCGAAAGCTATGCGGGCAAAGTGGTTTTCGTCTCGGGGGCAGGCGGCTCCATCGGGTTGGAACTGTGCCGCCAAGTGCTGCTATGCCGGCCCACCAAACTGGTGCTTTTCGAGTTGAGCGAACTGGCCCTCTATAACGCCGACATGGAGATCCGCCAGTTGGCCGAGGGCAGCGATATCGAGATCGTCTCGGTCTTGGGGACGGTGACGGATACCCGGCAACTGCGCAAAGTGCTGTCGCAACACGGGGTCAATGTGGTCCTCCATGCCGCGGCCTATAAACACGTGCCCTTGGTCGAGGCGAACCCGCTGTCGGGGCTGGTGAACAATGTCCTTGGAACCCATGCTTTGGCCGAACAGGCCGCCCGGGCAGGGGTGGAGCGTTTCATCCTCGTATCCACCGACAAGGCCGTGCGCCCGACCAATATCATGGGCGGGTCCAAGCGGCTTGCCGAACTCGTCATTCAGGATATGGCGCGCAAATATGGCGGCCCGGGCGGTGTCATCTTCTCCATGGTTCGCTTCGGCAATGTTCTGGGGTCCTCCGGGTCGGTCGTGCCACTGTTCCAAGAGCAGGTCAGCCGCGGTGGCCCGTTGACGGTAACGGACCGCGGGGTGGCGCGCTACTTCATGACGGTCGAAGAGGCCGTGCGCTTGGTCCTACAGGCCGGATCGCTGGCTCAAGGGGGTGAGGTCTTTGTTCTGGACATGGGCAAACCCGTGCCGATCCTCAAACTGGCCCGGCAGGTGATCGAGGCCGCCGGCTACACCGTGCGGGACGAAGACAACCCCGATGGCGATATCGAGATTGAGATCACCGGTCTGCGCCCCGGCGAAAAGATGACCGAAGAGCTCACGTTGAGCGGTCTGCTGATCAATACGGCCCATCCCAAAATCTATTCCGCGCGGGAAAACGGGCTGCACGAACTCGAAATCGCCTCGGCCCTGCGAGACCTGCGTGAAGCGCTGGTGGCGAATGACGAAGCGCTGGCGCGTCAGGTGGTCTACCGCTGGGTCGAAGGGTTCGCCCCGCCTGAGGCGTTGCGTAAGTCCTCCTGAAAGCGGTTCGATATGTCGCGATATTGCCGCGGTCGGGTGACAGGGCCACGCGGTAGGGGGACAAAGATTGATCTGCAGGGGCCGTCCGTGTCAAATCTAATCAACAATATCGCAGGTAAGGGGCGCTTCGTGCATCAGCGGACGAAATTTGGAACGCGTAGACTGCGCCATGGTTCTTTGGCGTCAATGCTCTTGGTGGGCGGGGCACTGCCTTTTGCCGCTTTGGCTGACCCGACCTATGACATTTTCGAGACGCCCGAACGACCCTCGCTTAACTTTTACGGTTCGCCGGGGTTGGTCGATATGCCAACCGCCCATCCGATGCCGGACGGGCAGCTTGCGATCGGGGTCTCGAACTTTGCCGGCATGACGCGCAGCACTTTGACCTTTCAGGCTACGCCGCGCCTATCGGCCAGCTTTCGCTATGTCGGACTTCAGGATTGGACCGCTGTCGTTCCCGGTAGTTTCGATACCTATCGCGACCGAAGCTTTGACCTGCGCTATCTACTGAAAAAGGAAGACGCCTTCTGGCCTGCAATCACAGTAGGCTTGCAGGATTTTGCAGGCACAGGGATTTACGCGGGCGAATATGTCGTCGCGACCAAGACTTTTGACAACACGCTGCTGCCCGGTCGCGTCAAGGTGACTGGCGGTCTGGGCTGGGGGCGTCTGGGAAGTCACGGCAGTATCGGTGCGCCCTTCGGGGGCAATCGAGGCTCGTTCACCGGGGGCAGTACAGGGGGCAAACCTTCGTTTGATCAGTGGTTCCGCGGGTCTGCCGCACCCTTTGCCGGGGTCGAGTGGGCGGTGAATGACCGTTGGACCCTCAAGGCGGAATACAGTTCCGACGCCTATGAGACCGAAGACGGATCGCGCGAAATCTTTACGCGCAAATCGCAGTTTAACTTCGGCACCGAATACCAATATTCCGACGGGCTGCGATTGGGCGCCTATTATCTCTACGGCGCTGAGATCGGGGTGAACCTGCAATATCAACTGAACCCACGAAGACCGCTCACGCCGATCAAGGTTACCCCGGTCGCGCCATTAAAGGTACGCCCCGCCCGCCCCATCTCTCCGGCGACGTGGGATACGCAATGGGCCGCTAGCACGAGCCAGCAGCGCAACCTACATGCGCAGGTGAAAGAGGTGTTGGATGCAAGCGGTCTTTCCCTCGTTGCGCTGAAGCTGGATGCCGCAAGCGCAGAACTGCGTCTGCGGAATGATAAATATCAGGCCCCGGCTGTTGCCGTCGGTCGAGGCGCGCGCGCACTGGCGTGGGTTTTGCCCGCCTCGGTCGAGACTTTCCGTATCGTCTTGGTCGAAGAAGGTCTGGCGCAATCCGCCGTGACTTTGCGGCGCTCTGACCTTGAAGCTTTGGAGTTTGATCCACAAGCCGCGGATGCGCTGTTGGCCGTAGCAGGTATTGGCGAGGCCGCGCCTCGGTTGCCGCGCGCCATGAAGAATAATGATCTCTACCCCGATTTCGCTTGGGCCATCGGTCCCTATCTGTCGCCCAGCTATTTCGACCCGGAAGAGCCGGTTCGGCTGGACGGCGGCGTCGAGGTGACGGCCAGCTATCGCCCCGCGCCGGGTTGGACCGTCGCTGGCGGGTTGAAGCACCGTCTTTTCGGCAATGTCGGCGATAAGACAAGACCGAGCAACTCACGGCTTCCGACCGTCCGCACCGAGGGCCCGCGTTATGCTCGCGAAGGCAGGACGATCATCGACAATGCCTATGTGAGCAAGCAATGGAAGCCCGGCAACGACCTCTATGCCCGGGTAACCACGGGCTATCTTGAGCGGATGTTCGGTGGCGTTTCGGCAGAACTGCTGTGGAAGCCGGTCAATAGCAACCTCGCGCTCGGGGTCGAGGCGAATTATGTCAAACAGCGCGACTATGACGGTGCTCTTGGCTTTCTGGACTACAGCGTGGCGACGGGCCATGTCTCGGCCTATTATGCCTTTGGCGGCGGCTATCACGGTCAATTGGACGTGGGCCGGTACTTGGCAGGTGATCTTGGCGCAACCGTGACTTTGACGCGCGAGTTCACCAATGGTTGGAAGATCGGCGGCTTCTTCACCATCACCGATGTCTCGGCCGAAGAGTTTGGCGAAGGTTCCTTCGACAAAGGCATCAATCTGACGATCCCCATAAATTGGTTCTTGGGCAAACCGGACAAGCGCAGCGTTTCTACCACGATCCGCCCCATCCAGCGCGACGGCGGCGCGCGGCTTGAGGTCCCGGGCCGTCTTTATGAACAGGTGCGCAGCGGCCACCGCAATGCATTGGAAGATCAATGGTCGAGGGTTTGGGAATGAAGCGTTTTGCAACCGGGCTTCTGCTGATCGCCAGCCTGACCTTGACCGCCTGTGCCGGCGGCGGACGCGAAGAGGAGCGCAGCCCGCTGTTCAGCGCGGGCAGCACGTTGTTCACCATCCTCAAAGACCGGACAGGGCCAGAAGCCCCCCCAAAGGGGCGGGTTACCGTGACCCGGGCATTGCTGGATCAGACCCCCGGCGCCGTCATGCAGGTCGTGCCGGAAAACACCGGGTTGCAGGACTTTCTGCGGCGTGTGGCTCGGCGCTCGGATGGGACGCCGGGTATGGTTGAGGTCTGGCAGTCGACAGACCAGGTTCAGATCGTTCTGCGCGAGGGGGTTCTGGTCGGCACGAAAGGGCTTGGTGGAGACATGCGCTCGGCGCAGGCGCAGACGGTGATTGCAGCACTGGACGGGCAAGGCGGCGGCGGTGAAAGGTTGATCACGCTCGCGCGGCTTGATGGCACGGCACAGACGGTGCCCTTCGCCTGTGATGTGACCCATTTGGGGCCCGAAACGATCCAGATTGTCGACCGCCGCCTTTCAGTACGCCATCTTCGTGAACATTGCGTCTATGGCGCCACGACCTTTACCAATGACTATTGGGCCGAGACCGGAACCGGTAAAATCCGCCGATCCCGGCAGTGGGCCGGGCCAGCATTCGGCTACATGGCAATCGACCTCCTGAAAGAGTAAATCCACCGCTTGCCGCTTGTGATTGCGGCCCATGCGGGCCACTTTGGCGGTATGGATAAAACGCTTCTTTCCCTCGGCCATGGCTATAGCGCGCGGGCCTTGGCGGCCCGGTTGATCCCGCAGGGCTGGCGCATCATCGGCACGACCCGTAGCCGCGAGAAACTGGATGAGATTGCCGCGACGGGGGTGGAGCCGATGCTCTGGCCCGGCAGCGATTTGTCTTCGCTTTTGCAAGAGGTGCCCAACCTGTTGGTCTCTGCCGGGCCGGGGCCGGAAGGGGATCCGGTACTGCTGGATTTGCAGGATGAAATCACCGCAGCGGCCCCCTATTTGCGGTGGGTTGGCTATCTGTCGACCACCGGTGTTTACGGTGACCATGGGGGCGATTGGGTGGATGAGACGACACCGCTCACCCCCTCCACCCGGCGCGGCGCGGCGCGGGTGCAGGCCGAGGCGGCATGGGGCGCGATCCCCGGCCTGCCGCTGCATATCTTCCGGCTCGCGGGCATTTACGGCCCCGGGCGCGGGCCATTCGCCAAGGTACGCAAAGGCACGGCGCGGCGCATCATCAAGCCGGGGCAGGTCTTCTCGCGTATTCATGTGGAGGATATCGCCCAAGCCTTGGACCTGTCGCTGGCCAAGCCGCAGCCGGGGGCGATCTATAACCTTTGTGACGATGATCCGGCCCCGCCGCAGGATGTGATCGGCCATGCCGCCGCGCTTTTGGGCCTGCCCCTTCCCCCGGCGGTGGACTTCGACAAGGCCGAGATGACCCCCATGGCCCGCAGCTTTTACGCGGAGAGCAAGAAGGTCCGGAACGATCACGCCAAGGCGGCGTTGGGCTGGCAACCGATCTATCCCGATTACCGCTCTGGTCTGGCCGCGCTGCTGGAGGCGGAAGACTGAATTCGAGGCACCGCCAGAGGCACTGAATGCGTCAAGACGAACACACGTTGGCCCATTTGCTGGATAGCATGGAGCGCGCGGCAGAGAAGGAGGCGGTGTCGATCAACGACGTGCTGCATGAGATCGGCGACCGTTCGATCACCCCTCTGATCCTGATCGTCGCCTTGCTGCTGGTCTCACCCTTGTCGGGCATTCCCGGCGTCTCGACCCTTGCGGCGGTGACAATCATCCTGCTGGCCGTGCAGGCGGTGACCGGGCGGCGCAGGCTATGGATGCCGCAATTTCTGTTGCGGCGCGAGGTGGCGGGCCATCGGTTGAGCGGCTGCGTGCGCTTTCTGCGCCGCCCCTGCGCTTTCGTCGACGGGCGCTGCAAGCCGCGCCTTCAGTTTCTCACCACCGGGCCAATGCGGTTCATCACACTGGTGGTGGTCACGATCATTCCGCTCGGCTGGCCCTTTATGGAGGTGCTGCCGATGATGTCATCGCTGGGGGCGGGCACCGTTGCCCTCTTGGTGTTTGGGCTGTTCACCCGCGACGGGCTTTTCGTGCTTTTGGGCTATGTCTGTGTGGTGATCACCTTGGTCGCGGGCGGCCTGCTGGTGCTGACCGCCGCCAGTTAGGCGCGCTGCGCGTCCAAGTCACCGATCCCCAGCACTTCGAGCACCTTGGCCGCGATCTGTTCGGCGTTCATCCCCGCCACGGCATACATATCCGCCGGGCTGGCCTGATCGATGAAGGTATCGGGCAGCACCATGGAGCGGAACTTGAGCCCCTTGTCGAACACCGCCTCATCCGCCAGCAGCTGCGCCACATGGCTGCCGAAGCCGCCGACTGCGCCCTCTTCGATGGTGATCAGCGCCTCGTGGTCATGGGCGAGCTTGAGGATCATCTCACGGTCCAGCGGCTTGGCGAAACGGGCATCGGCGATGGTGGGGGTGATGCCCTTGGCCTGAAGCTGTTCGGCGGCCTTCTCGACCTCTTCCAAACGCGTGCCGAAGGACAAAAGCGCGACCTTACTGCCCTCTTGGATCATCCGGCCCTTGCCGATTTCCAGCGGGGTGCCACGCTCTGGCATCTCGACCCCGCGCCCTTCGCCGCGCGGATAGCGGAAGGCGATGGGGCCGTCGTCATGGGCGGCGGCGGTGGCGACCATATGGCGCAATTCTGCCTCGTCCGCGGCGGCCATGACCACGAAACCGGGCAGGTTGGCGAGGAAGGCCACATCGAAGGCGCCCGCATGGGTCGGCCCGTCGGCGCCCACGAGACCGGCGCGATCGATCGCGAAACGCACCGGCAGGCGCTGGATCGCCACATCATGCACGACTTGGTCGTAGCCGCGTTGCAGGAAGGTGGAATACATCGCGCAGAAGGGCTTCATCCCCGCCGCGGCGAGCCCCGCGCAGAAGGTCACGCCATGCTGCTCGGCGATGCCCACATCGAAGCAGCGGCTGGGGTAGCGTTCGGCAAAAAGGTCGAGGCCGGTGCCATCGGGCATGGCGGCGGTCACGGCGCAGATCTTGTCGTCCTCGGCGGCCTCGGCCAGCAGGCTGTCGGCGAAAACGCGGGTGTAGCTCGGCGCGTTGGAGGGGGCTTTCTTTTGCTCGCCCGTCACCACGTTGAACTTGGCCGTGGCATGGCCGCGATCCCGCGCGGCTTCGGCGGGGCCATAGCCCTTGCCCTTTTGCGTCTGGATGTGGATCAGGATCGGCCCAGTCGCGCGTTGATGGACGGTGCGCAGCACCGGCAGCAGCTGGTCCATGTCATGCCCGTTGATCGGGCCGAGGTAGGAGAACCCGAGGTTCTCGAACAGCGTGCCGCCCACGGCCATGCCCTTGAGCATATCCTTGGCGCGTTTGGCGCCTTCGCGGAAGGGCTCGGGCAGCAGGCTCACCGCGCCCTTGGCGGCGGCTTTGAAATCCTGAAACGGCGCTTCGGCGTATAGACGGCTCAGGTAGCTCGACATCGCGCCGACGGGCGGGGCGATGGACATCTCGTTGTCGTTAAGGATGACGATCAGGCGTTTTTTCAGATCGCCCGCGTTGTTGAGCGCCTCATAGGCCATGCCCGCGCTCATCGCGCCATCGCCGATCACGGCAATCGCGTCGCCCAGTCCTTCGGGGATCACGCCACCCAGATCGCGGCCCACGGCAAAGCCGAGCGCTGCTGAGATTGAGGTCGAGCTATGCGCCGCGCCAAAGGGGTCGTAGGGGGATTCGCTGCGCTTGGTGAATCCCGATAGCCCGTCTTTCATGCGCAGGCTGCGGATCCGGTCGCGGCGTTCGGTCAGGATCTTATGCGGGTAGCATTGGTGACTGACGTCCCAGATGATCTTGTCGCGCGGCGTGTCGAAAACCGCGTGCAAAGCGACGGTCAGTTCGACCACGCCAAGCCCGGCGCCAAGATGCCCGCCGGTTTCCGACACGGCCGAGATCGTCTCGGCCCGCAATTCGCGGGCGACTTGGGTCAGTTCGGCATCGGACAGGTGTTTCAGGTCCGCAGGGCGGGTGACCTGATCGAGCAGGGGTGTGGCGGGTTTGTCACTCATCGGGGCCTCTCTGGTGCCGCATTGGCGCATGTGCCGCCCGGCTAGCTGTCGCGGGCAATAACGAAGGCGGCAGCGGCTCGCAAGCTCTGCGCCTCTGGTCCATATTCAGATAGGGCGTCGCAGGCCATGTCCACCAATTCGGCGGCGCGGGTCTTGGCTCCGACCAGTCCAAGGTGGGACACGAAAGTGGCCTTGCCCGCCGCGTCGTCCTTGCCGACCGCCTTGCCCACCGTTTCGGCGTCGCCTTCGACATCGAGGATGTCATCGGCGATCTGAAAGGCGAGGCCGAGGTGTTTGGCGTAAGCGCCGAGGGCGGTGGCATCGGCACCGGCCATCCGTGGCCCGGCCATGGCGGACCATTCGATCAAGGCGCCGGTCTTGCCCGCCTGAAGCGCCGTGATCTCGGCCAGTGACAGCGGGGCGGGGGCGGTTTCGGCGGCGATGTCCAGCGCTTGACCGCCGACCATACCGCCGACGCCTGCCGCTTGGGCGAGGCTGGTCATCAGGGTCAGACGCGCCTCCGCCGGGCAGGGCGCTTGGCCGAGCAGTTCAAAGGACAGCGTTTGCAGCGCGTCACCGGCCAGAACGGCGGTCGCCTCATCCCATTTGCGGTGCACCGTGGGCTGGCCCCGGCGCAGATCGTCGTCGTCCATGCAGGGCAGGTCGTCATGCACCAGCGAATAGGCGTGCAGCGCCTCGATGGCCGCCGCCGCAGGGGCGGCCATGCCGGGGGCGATCCCATGCAGCCGGGCGGATTCGATCACCAGAAAGCCGCGCAGCCCCTTGCCGCCGCCGCAGGCATAGCGCATCGCCTCGGCAACGGGGCCGTCATGCGCGCTAAGCGCTGTGTCGATCTGCGCTTGCGCCAGATCGCGGGCATGGGCGAGCGCCTCTGCCAAAGGGCGGGGGGTGGTCTCTTGCATGCGGGCGGTCAAAGCCCTTCGACGGGTTTCAGCCCATTCGGGTTGCCATCGCCGTCAAGCGTGATCGCGGCGACCTTTTCTTCGGCCTCTTTCAGCTTGGTCTCGCAGCGCGCCTTAAGCTTGGCCCCGCGTTCGTAAAGCGCGATGCTTTCGTCCAATGCGACATTGCCGTTTTCAAGCTGGCCCAAGACTTTCTCAAGCTCGGCCATAGCGGTCTCAAAGTTCATCTCTTCTACGGGTGTGTCGGACATTGCGCGCCTCGTTATCGGAATTTCGCGCGACAATAGAACTTCGCGCCCCGCATTGCCAGCGGGCTTGCGTGATGAATTTTACCGGCCCGGTTCAGCAGGCGGGGCGAGGTCAGTCCGGGGCCAGCATATAGCCCGCGCCGCGCACGGTTTGCAGGTATTGCGGCTGTTTCGGATCGCTCTCGATCTTGCGGCGCAGGCGGGTGATTTGAACATCGACCGCGCGTTCCTGCGCTTGCCCCCGGTCGCGGCCCAGTTCCTCGACCAATTTGGCACGGCTCAGCGCGACACCGGGCTGGGCGGCGAAGATCTTCATCAGCTGCACCTCGGTCGCGGTGAGGCGCACCAGATCGTCGCCCTGCCACATCTCGCCCCGCTCCATGTCATAGCGGATCACGCCGAGCGACAGCACTTTTGGCGCGGTGTCGGCGGCAGAGGTATCGGGCATTCGGCGCAGGATGGCGTTAATGCGCAGCAGCAGTTCTTTCGGCTCAAAGGGTTTGGGCAGGTAGTCATCCGCCCCGGCCTCCAACCCTTCGATGCGGTTGTCGGTCTCGCCCTTGGCGGTCAGCAGCAGGATCGGCGTTTGCAGGGTTTCGCGCAAAGCGCGGGTCAGGGCCATGCCGTCTTCGCCGGGCATCATCACGTCGAGCACGATGAGGTCGAATTCCAACCCCGCCAGCACCCGCCGCGCATGGGCCGCATCGCGGGCCGTGCTGACCAGAAAGCCGTTCCGCATCAGGAACTTCTTCAACAGGCTGCGGATCCGCTCATCGTCGTCAACGACCAGCAGGTGCGGGTCGAGATCGTTCATGGGGCGCTTTCGCGCAGCCGGTCAAAGCTCTGGCGCATTTCGGGGTCCATCATGGCCTCCAATACCGTTCTGAAACCGGCCACGGCTTCGGGTCCGGCGGTGCGAAAGGCCAGCCGCATGCGCGCGCGCTGAGCGTCTGATAGCTCCTGTTCCAGCTTGCGACCCTCGTCGGTCAGGAACAGATGCCGCTCGCGCTTGTCATTGCGGCCAACCTTGCTCTGCACCAGACCATCGGCGATCAGCGTGCGCAAGACACGGTTGAGCGATTGTTTCGTGACCCCGAGGATATTGAGCAGGTTGTTCACCGTCGTACCGGGGGCGCGGTTGATGAAGTGGATGGCGCGGTGATGCGCGCGGCCATAGGCCATATCGGCCAGAATCCGGTCAGGATCGGCAGTGAAACCGCGATAGGCAAAGAACATCGCCTCGATCCCCTGCCGCAGTTGTTCGTCCGTCAAAAACAGCAGGCTGTCGCCGCTGCTAGGGGCCATCATGCGCCCGTCAGCCATAGTGTGTCTCATTCTCTCTCGGGCCTGTTGGGGATCAGTTTACGTCAGCGTTGTTGACATTCCAATAGTGAAAGGCTATCGAATCCCGTGTTTTGCGCAATTAAATGTCTGCATCTGCCGATTGTTGCGCAATTTTTGAAAAGATAGCGCGTCATTTGGAGGGGAAACACCATGGCAGGCGGATATGACAACCGGGATGGGCACATCTGGATGGATGGCGAAATGGTGGATTGGCGCGAGGCCAATGTCCACATCCTGACCCATGCGATGCACTATGCGTCTTCGGTGTTTGAGGGCGAGCGCGCCTACAACGGCAAAATCTTCAAAAGCCGCGAGCATTCCGAACGGCTCAAGCGCTCGGCTGAGATGATCGACTTCGAGATCCCCTACACCATTGACGAGATCGAAGCCGCCAAGGCCGAAGTCCTCGCCGCCTCTGGTCTGCAAGACGCCTATGTGCGTGCGGTCGCTTGGCGTGGTGTGGGCGAAGACATGGGTGTCGCCTCGGCCCGCAACCCGGTCCGCATGGCCATCGCGGCTTGGGAATGGGGTGCCTATTACGGTGACGCCAAGATGAAGGGCGCCAAGCTCGACATCTCCAAATGGAAGCGCCCCTCGCCCGAGACGATCCCGAGCCATGCCAAAGCGGCGGGCCTCTATATGATCTGCACCATGTCCAAACATGCGGCCGAGGCAAAGGGCTGCTCTGACGCGATGATGTATGACTACCGCGGCTATGTGGCCGAGGCGACAGGTGCGAATATCTTCTTCGTCAAGGATGGCGAAGTGCACACGCCGACGCCCGATTGCTTCCTCAACGGCATCACCCGGCAGACCGTGATCGACATGCTGCGCGAGAAGAACATCAAGGTCCACGAGCGGCATATCATGCCCGAAGAGTTGGAAGGTTTCGAGCAGTGCTGGCTCACTGGCACCGCCGCCGAAGTGACCCCGGTGGGGCAGATCGGCGACTGGCATTTCGAGGTCGGCGCGCTGACGCGTGAGATCGCCTTGGACTATGAAAAGCTGGTGCGCAGCTAAACGCTGCCGCTGAACTTTGCCAAAGTTACGCCGCCGTCCTGCAAACCCTTGCGGACGGCGGTTGCAATTTGAACGGCCTCTGCGGTATCGCCATGCAGGCAGATCGTGTCGATCCGACTGGAGATGTGCTTGCCGCTCTCGGTGATGATCGCGCCTGCCTTGACCATTTCAACCATCCGCGCCGCTGCCGTTTGCGCGTCATGGATCACCGCGCCGGGCTTGCTGCGGTCGACCAGCGTCGCGTCGTCGTTATAGGCGCGGTCGGCGAAAATCTCCCCGGCCCATTTGCAGCCCAGTGAGCGCACCGCCCGTTCCTGCGCCGTGGCGGCCAGCACCATGACGATGAGGTCCGGCGCCACGCTGAGCGCCGCCTCATAGAGGTCGCGGGCCAGTTCCTCATCCTCCGACGCCATATTCGCCAGCGCGCCGTGCAGTTTCAGGTGCCGCACTTGCGTGCCGACGCTGCGCGCCATGCCGACGCTCGCGGCGACCTGATAGCGGATCTGGTTCTGCAAGGTGCCACGCGGCACTGAGAGGCGGTTGCGGCCAAAACCGGCGAGGTCCATGAACCCCGGATGCGCGCCGATGCCGACGCCGTTTTCATGCGCCATGCGCATCGTCGCCGCCATGACATCGGCGTCGCCCGCATGCCCGCCACAGGCGATATTGGCCGAGGTTACGACGCGCAGAAGCGCCGCGTCGTCGCCCATTTTCCAAGGGCCAAAGCTTTCGCCCATGTCGGCGTTGAGATCGACGGTTGTCATGTCTGCTCCTTCTCGAAGGGGTCGGCAGTGGCTGAAACCACGCCGGAGATCAGTTGATAGCCCAAAAGGTCGCGAATCCGCGCCGGGTCGCGCAAAAGCGGCTGGCGGTGTTTGGGCAGGGCAGCAAGGTCGGCGCGGTGGCGCGTCTCGGCGGCCAGCGCTTCGTCGAGGTCAATGAACTCGAACCGCAGCGCAGCACCCGGCTGCGCCTGCGCGACGATCGGCAGGTCGCAGGGGATCACCGTGCCGATGCGGGGGTAGCCGCCGGTGGTTTGGCATTCGCACATCAGCACGAAGGGCGCGCCGTCGCCGGTGATCTGGATGTCGCCGGGGGTGATGACCTCCGACACGATGGTGAGCTGCCCGCCGGTGGCGAAACCTTCGCCGTCATGATCCATCCGTGCGCCCATCCGGTTGGCGCGCGGATCACGGCGAAAGGTGGTTTCGGTGAACCGCTGGCGGGTTGCCTCGTCGAAGGCATCGGTCTGCATGGAGGCGACGATGCGCACCCGCCCGGCCCCGAACCGGCTGTCGCGCGGGAGAGTGAGGTTCGTCTCGCCTCCCTTATCGACCCCCAGTGGCAGGGTCTCACCACTTTGCAGCAGCGCGCCAATGCCAGCGGCCAGATGGCTGGCGCGCGCATTCATCACCGGCGCCACGTCAAACCCTCCGCCGACATGGAGGTAGCCATAGGCCCCGTCCCGTGCGCCGCCGATGGTCAATTTGGCCCCGGCAGGCAGCAGGTGGCTCGCGTTCCATGCAATCGCTTCGCCGTCGATGCTCACCTGCATCTGCGCCCCGGTCAGGGCGATGCGGGTGTCCTGATCGACCTCGAAACTGCCGCCGCTGCCCGCCATCTCAAGCGTGGCGCTGTTCGGATCTTGCCCCAGCAGGGCGGCGCCTTCGTGCAGGGCAGTCGGGTCCGCCGCGCCGCCGTGGGTTAGGCCAACGGCGCGATAGCCGGGGCGACCAAGGTCTTGGATGGTCATGGCCGGACCGGCTTGAAGGATGGTCAGCGTGCCGCTCATGTCAGCGCCTCCCGCTCGGCACCGCCGGTGGGGTCGTCGGCGATGCGGTCGAACTCTTGCCGGGGGATGGATGGGAAGATCAGCTCATCGCCCGGCGACAGCGGAAAGGGCATGTCGCTGCCCGGGCGGAAGGTGCGAAAAGCCGTCTGGCCGATGTGCCGCCAGCCGGTGGGGGAGGCATTGGTGAAGATGATGAGCTGCCGAATGGCCACGACGAGCGACCCCGGCGGCACCGATTTCGTCAGCCCCTGCTGGCGCGGAATGTCCCAATGCGGGGGCAGTTCGCCCATGTAGGGCTGGCCGGGGGCGAAGCCGATGGTCAGCACCCGGACCCGCGCCTGCGACAGTTCCGCAATGGCCACGTCGGGGTCGAGGCCCGCGGCCTCGGCGGCCTCCTCCAACTGCGGGGCCAGATCGGTGCCATAGACCGTGGGCACATGCCACAGGCTGCGCCCGGCGGGGAGGGCTTCGGCGAACCAGTCGCGGGTTTCGAGCAGTCCGCGCAGGCGGTCGGTCATCGTGGTGATGGCCTCTTGGGAGACCTCGAATTGCACGAAGGTCGACACCAGCGAGGTGCTCGTCTCACTCATCTCGGGCCAGTCCTGTTCCTCTACCGCCGCGCGAAAGGCGAGGGCGGCGCGGTTGGCGGGTTCGGACATCTTCTCGGCAAAGGTGACCAATAGGCCAGAGAGGCCGACACTGCGGATGCGGGGCCAGTCAGTCATTGCGAAGCATCCTTTCGTAAAGGCGCGGCAGCAGCACCGGGGTCAGATACATCGGCAGTTGCCAGCAGCCGATAAAGATCATCAGCGGCGCGATGACCTCCGCAGGCAGCGCCACGAGAAACAGCGCGATATTGCGGTTGCCCGCGCCGATTGCCAGTGGTCCGGCCACGGCGCGCAGCGGGCCGCGCCGGGTCAGCAGCAATGTGCCCGCCTGCAACAGATAGCTTAGGGCGAAGGCCAGCAGCGTCCAGCACGCCACGGCCCATGGATCGCTGCGCAGCGCCGGGTTCAGCGCCGCCATCAACCCCACCACGATGACCGAGAAGGCGAGCACCGATGCGCCGTCCAGCGCCTCGGTCTGGCGCGGGGTGGGCTGGGGCAGGAAGACATGGCGCAGGGCAAAACCCAGCCCCGTCGCGCCAAGGATCACCGCCAAGAGCCGCAGGGCGGCGAGGGCGATTTCCGAGGCCGGGCCGAGTTGCGGCAGGGCCGCCAGCACCGGCAGGACGGTCAGCGGAAAGGCGGCGGTGCCCAGCACCATGAGCTGCATCATCCGCCCCGCGTCGAGCCGCATCAACAGGGCGAGGTTCACGCTGCCCGTCAGCGCCGGAGCCGCCGCGGCGAGGGTCACGGCCAGTGCCGCAGGGGTCTGCCCCAGCCCGACCAGCACGAAGCCCCCCAGCAGCAGGGGCAGCAGCGTCTGCAAGGCCAGCACCGAGGCCAGCCCCCAGATGAGATCGCGCACTGCACCAAGGGCCGCGCGGTGCCCGATCCTGAGCGCGGTGATCGTCAGCAATGCCGCCACCATCTGCGGCAACCACCCGGCCAGCGCCGCCGCCAGGCCGGGCAGGGCCAGCCCCGCCAGCAGCCCGACGATCAGGCAGGCCCGCGCATGGCGCGAGGCCAGTCTCAGCATATAGCGCATGGCCCTTCACCGCTAAACCGGTGCGCTGCGCAGGTTTTCGGGCAGCCATGTGGCCACTTCGGGGAACCAGATCAGCACGAAGACCATGAAGACCATAATCGCGAACATCGGCAGCGCGGCCTTGGTGATATAGCCCATCTCGTGGTTGGTCATGCCCTGCAGCACGAAGAGGTTAAAGCCAATCGGCGGGGTGATCTGCGCCATTTCAACGACCACGACCACGAAGATGCCGAACCAGATCAGATCGATGCCCGCGCTGCGCACCATTGGCTCGACCACCGCCATCGTCAGCACGACCGAGGAGATGCCGTCGAGGAACATGCCCAGCACGATATAAAAGACCAAGAGCGCCATCAGAAGCTCGAAGCGCGAGAGCTCCATCGCCGCGATCCCGTCGGCCAGCGCGCGGGGCAGACCGGTGAAGCCCATCGACAGTTTCAGGAAGGCCGCGCCCGCAAGGATCAGCGCGATCATCGCAGAGGTCCGCATCGCCCCCATCAGGCTCTCGCGGAAGCTGTGCCAGTTCAGCGAGCCTTGGAACAGCGCCAGTGTGAGGGAACCGATGACGCCGATGGCCGCCGCCTCGGTCGCCGTGGCAAAGCCGAGGTACATGGATCCGATCACGACCGTGATCAGCGCAAAGACCGGCAGCAGGAAACGCGAGTTGCGCAGCTTTTCGCCAAAGCTCATGCCGGTTTCGGCATCGGGGTTCCAGTCCTTCGACAGCATGCTGGTGACGGCGACATAGCCCATGAACATCAGCGCCAGCAGCAGGCCGGGCAGGACGCCCGCGAAGAAGAGTTTGGTGATGCTTTCGTTCACTGTCACGCCATAGACGATCAGCGCCAGCGACGGCGGGATCATCAGCCCCAGCGTGGCCGCACCCGCCAGCGTGCCGATGATCATCTTTTCAGGATAGTTGCGCGCGCGCAGTTCGGGGATCGACATCTTGCCTACGGTGGTCAGCGTAGCGGCGGAAGAGCCCGAGACGGCGGCAAAGACCGTGCAGCCGACGATATTGGTATGCACCAGCCCGCCCGGCAGTTTCGCCAGCCAAGGCGACAGCCCGCGGAACATGTCCTGCGACAGCCGCGTGCGGTAGAGGATCTCGCCCATCCAGACAAAGAGCGGCAGCGCGGTCAGCGTCCAGCTTGAGGAACTGGCCCAGATCGTGGTGATCATGGCGTCGCCCACGGGGCGGGTGGTGAAAAGCTCCATCCCGACCCAAGCCACGCCCATCAGGGCAAGGCCGACCCAGACGCCGGTGCCAAGGAGGAAGAAAAGGACGATCTGAAACAGGGTGATGGCATAGATCTCGGTCATGGCGTCATTCCCCGAAGCTTTGATCGACTAGGTCACGGGTGACGCGGTGGTCGCCCTTGAAGATGAGGTGCAAAAGATTGTCCGTCAGCGCGATGGCAAGGATGCCGCCGCCGATCACCATGACCGATTGGGGTATCCACAGCGCGGTGGCGTCTTGGTCTTGACTGACTTCGTGGAACTTCCACGACCAGTAGACGAACCAATAGGCGTAATAGGTGAAATACCACGCGACCGCCGCCGCCACGGCGAAACACCAGATATCCAGCAGCCGCTTCCCGCCCGCGCTCAGCGCGTTAAGCAGGATCGACACGCGGATATGCGAGCCGCGGTTGAGCGCATTGGCGAAGGCGAGGAAACTGGCCCCGGCCATGGCATAGCCCGCATAGCTGGCAGCGCCGGGAAAGACATTGCCGGTCCAACGGGCGACCATCTGGGCCACGATCAAGGTAAGGATGGCCACCAGACAGAGCGCGGCAAGCGCCCCCGCCCCAGTATAAAGCCCGTCCAATAGTCTGCGCAGCGCCTTCATGCGGCTCTCCCTCCGTCAAGTCATGCCCGGGCATGAGAACGGCGGCCCGGGTGACGGGCCGCCGCAGGTTTCGTGATTATTGCATCGCCTTGTAGTCGTCGACGATCGCCTGACCGTCTTCGCCCGCGGCTTCGAGCCATTCTTGCGTCATGGTCTCACCCACCTCACGCAGGCCCGACATCAGCTCTTCGTTGGCCGGTTCCACGTTCATGCCGCCTTCGCGCAGCCCGTCATAGGTGAACTGAGTGTAGTCCTTGGACGCTTGCAGCCCCCGCTCTTCGGCCTCGGTCGCGCAGGTGGTGATCGCCTCTTTGTTCGCGTCCGAGACTTCGGCCCAAACATCGGCGTTGATCATCACATAGTTGCGCGGCAACCATGCGTCGACTTCGTAGAAATGCGTGAGGCTTTCCCAGACCTTCTGGTCATAGCCGGTGGCACCCGAAGAAATCATCGATTCCGCGACACCGGTGGCGAAGGCTTGGCTGACTTCGGCGGCCTCAATGGTGACGGGCGACATGCCGGTCAGTTCGGCCAGGCGCGCGGTGGTGTTGTTGTAAGAGCGGAACTTCACGCCCTTCATGTCCTCGACCGAGTCGACTTCCTTTTTGAAGTAGAGCCCTTGGGGCGGCCATGGCACGTTATAAAGCAGGACGAGGTTCTGCTCTTCCAGCACGGATTCAACCTTGGGCTTGGCGGCTTCCCAAAGCTGCGCGCTCGCCTCGAAAGAGGGCGCGAGGAAGGGGATGGAGTCAAAGCCGAAGACCGCGTTCTCGTTCTGGTGGCCGGAGAGCAGACGCTCGCCCAGCTGGACCTGCCCGGTCTGGATCGCGCGCTTGATGTCCGCGCCAGCAAAGAGCGCGCCGCCCGGGTGCACGGTGATCTCGATCTCGCCGCCGGTCTTCTCGCCCACGCATTCGGCGAATTGCACACCGTTCTCGGAGTGGAAGTTCGAGGCCGAATAGGCCATCGGCATGTCCCATTTCTCGGCCGCGAAGGCGGGCATGGCGGTGCCCAGCGTCAGCGCGGTCATTGCCGCGCCGGCCATCAGTCTTGCTGTCAGTGTCATGTGGTTTCTCCCTTGTTGTTGCAGTCCCACGCTTGGCGTCAACCGTCGAAGCGTTGGGGGTGATACGGGGTCAGGTCCGTGTTTGGCGTCTGCCCCGTGATCAATCCGGCGATCAGTCGGCCCGTTTTCGGCCCGCCCGTCAACCCGATGTGATGGTGCCCGAAGGCAGTGTAGACCCGGCTCGTCCCGATCTGCCCGATGAGGGGCAGCGAGTCGCTGGGGGCGGGTCGGTGCCCCAGCCATTCGATCTCTTCCGTGGCGGTGAGATGGGGAAAGGCGGCCTTGGCCTGACGGCGCAGCAGCGCCAGGGGGGCTTTGGACGCGCCCGCTTCCAGCCCGCCGAACTCGACGATCCCGGCACAGCGCAGCCCTTCGGCCATGGGCGTGGCGACAAATTTGCCCGCCGCCATCATGGTGGGGCGCGACGGACCGCCCTCAGCATCCTTGAAGACGATGTGGTAGCCGCGTTCGGATTCCAGCGGCACGTTGATCCCCAGTTTGCGCATGAGCGGTTTCGACCAGACACCAGTCGCCAGCAGCACGTCATCGCAGGGCAGGGGGCCTTGATCGGTGAGGACCGAAGTGACTTCTTCGTCGGTGATCGCTACGTCCTGCACCTCGGCCTGCCGGATGGTGCCGCCCATCTTCTCGAAGGCTTTGGCCAGCGCCCGGACATAGCTGCCGGGGTCGGCGATGAAGCCGTGGTCGGCCAGCCGTGCGATGCAGGTGATCTGCGGCCCATAGGCCGGGTCGAATTCCCTGACCGCGCCGCCTTCGATGATTTCCGGCTCGAAACCCGTCTCGCGGCGCAGCGCCCATGTGTAGGCTTCAGCCTCGAAGGCCGCGCGGTTGGTATAGGCAAAGCAATAGTCGCTGTCGCGGACCCAATCCTCCAGCCCCAGATCGGCGCAGAGGGCTTTGTGCTGCGCCACGCTGTCGCTCACGATGGGCACCAACCCGGCAGAGATGCGGCGGGTATCGCGGTCATTGGCGTGGGCCATGTAGCGGCGCAGCCATGGCAGCAGGCGGGCCAGATAGGGCCAGCGCAGGAACAGCGGAAACTCAGGGTCGCGCAGCATCCCCGGTGATTTGCGCAGCAGGCCCGGGCCGGTCACCGGCGCGACGCCCGCCGCCGCCAGCACGCCACCATTGCCATGCGAGGTGCCGCGCCCAGGCTCGGCCCGGTCGACCAGTGTCACCTCCGCCCCGGCGCGGCGCAGCCAGATCGCAGCAGAGACGCCGACGATCCCGGCGCCGATAACGACGACATGCTGGCTCATGGGTGGCGGCTTTCGATTTCGCGTTGGGTCATGGCTTGTTTCCTTTGGGGCATCTTTTACACAAAAAATCATCACGTCAACAAAATGCTGATAAAATGTCATCGTTAGGGTTTCGCTTGTCTCGCCCTGCCCGCAAAGGCACCCTGCGCCCAAACGGAGGGCATATGACAAACGAGACGGGCGCGCGGCTGGGAATCCTCATGCTGGACACGCGGTTTCCCCGCATTCTGGGGGATGTCGGCCATGCGGGCAGTTGGGATTTCCCGGTGCGCTATGCGGTGGTGCCGGGGGCCACGCCTGAAGCGATCGTGTGCGACGATATCGAGCCCTTCGTGCAGGCTTTTATCGCTGTGGGGCGCGACTTGATCGCCGAAGGCTGCACGGGCATCGCCACCACCTGCGGGTTCTTGGCGCTGATCCGGCCTCGCCTCGCCGAAGCGCTGGGCGTGCCTGTCGCCGCCTCTGCGTTGGAGCAGGCGGCGCAGATCGCGGCCTGCCTGCCGCCGGGGCAAAGGGTGGGCATCTTGACGATCTCCGCCGCCACGCTTTCGCCCGCCCATTTGCGCGCGGCGGCTGTGCCCGAGGGCAGCCCGGTGGTGGGGATGGAGGGCAGTAGTTTCGCCCGAACGATCCTCGGCAATCTGCCCGACCTCGACGTGGGGCAGGCACGGGCCGAGATGGTGCAGGCGGCGCAGCGGCTGGTGGAGGCCCACGCGGATGTCGGGGCGATCCTTTTGGAATGCACCAACATGGTGCCATATGCCTCCGACATCGCGGCGGCGACCGGGCGGCCCGTGCATTCGATCCACAGCTATCTCAACTGGTTTCACGCAGGGTTGCTGCCGCCCCGTTTCGGCTAATGTGGCACGCGCAGCCAACCGTCGGTGAAGCTGACCCGGCGCACCCCAGCCAGCGGGAGGAGGCGTTGCAGCTCTGCCTCGAAGGCCGCTTGCCGCCCCTTGCCCCAGCGAACCCCGCGTTCGGGCCAGAGCGCGGTGACGTGCAAGACGTCCAGATCGCGATGCGCCTTCATATCGACCCGCCCCACCAGCCTGTCGCCCTGTAACAGCGGAAAGACATAGTAGCCGTATTCGCGCTGCGCCTCGGGCACGAAGACCTCGATCCGGTAGTCGAAACCGAAAAGCCGGGCGGCGCGTTTGCGGTCGCGCAGGGCGGGGTCGAAGGGGCTGAGCACCCGGAGCCGTTTGGGCGGTTCGTGGGTAAGGGCGGGGTCATCGGCCCAGCCGGGGCGGGCAAAGGCGGGCCGCAGGCTGCCGTCGGCGGCCTCAACGTCGATCTCCTCCAGCCGCCCCGCGGCTTGTTCTGCCGCGCACCAGCCGCGCGCCTCGGCGGGGGAGATATGGGCCCAGAAGGCGGCCAATTCCCCTGCCGTGGCAAAACCCAAGCGCGCCAGCGCCTGATCGCAGCACCAGTCGATCGTCTGCTCTATGTCGGGGGCATGCGCCGGGTCACGCAGCGCGTCGGGCACCACCCGCTCGGTCAGGTCATAGCGCTTGCGAAACCCCTCGCGCCCGGTCACGGCCAGCGCGCCGCTGCGCCACAGATATTCCAGCGCGGTTTTCGAGGGATGCCACTGCCACCAGCCGCCGCTGCTGCGCGGCTCGTCGCGGCCCACGTCGGATGAGGTGACGCTGCCCTCGGCCCGGACCTGCGCGAGCACGTTTTGCATCTGTGTTTCGAAGTCGTGCCGCTGCCAATCCTTCCAGCGGCCCAGCAACTTGGCCGCATCGCGGGTTCGGCGCAGATGCCATTGCGGGTAGAATTCCATCGGGATGACGGCGGCGTCATGGGTCCAATGCTCAAAGAGCGCCCGGTCTTTTTCATAAAGCCGCTTGAGCGCAGCGGGGCGATAGCGCGGACGGCGGGCGAACAGGATCAGATCATGCGCCCGCGCCACCGTGTTGATGCTGTCGAGCTGCACAAAGCCCAGATCATGGATCAGCTTGAGCAGTGCCGCGCCCTTGGCTGGGCCCTGCGGCGGGTCCGACAGCAGGTGACGCGCCAGAAACAACCGCCGCGCGGCGCCATTGCCGAGCCTTGGGCGGCTCACCCCTGACGGCGGCGGCGCAGGGTATCGCCCAGCGACAGCGTTGGCGTCAGGGTGATCTGGGTTTGCATTTCCGGGTCCGGCTCGGGCTGGGCCTGGTTGAGGATGATCCGCGCCGCCGCCTGACCGATCTCGTTCCGGCAAGCGTCCATCGTCGCCAATTGACGCGGCAGACCTTGCAGCAGTTCCACGTTGTTGAACCCGGCAAGGCCGATCTGACCGGGAATGTCGATGCCTTGGTCGATCAGATGCAGCAGCCCACCCGCACCGATCATGTCGTTGGAATAATATAGAAAATCAAGGTCAGGCGAGCGTTCGAGCATCTCTTGCGTCATCTCGCGCCCCTTGGCCAGCGCGGAGCCGCCGGAGTAAAAGGCCCGGTCTTCGATCTCGACCCCCGCCTTGGCGAGCCCTTCGGTAAAACCTTCAAACCGTTTGCGCGCGCGGTGGTCGAGGGGCATTTTCGTGCCCATGAAGCCAATCCGCTCATAGCCCTCGCGCAGGATCGCCTGTGCCATCTCGCGCCCGGCGCGGCGGTGGGAGATCCCCACCATCGCATCGACGGGTTTGCCATCGGTGTCCATGATCTCGACCACCGGAATGCCCGCATTGCGCAGCATGGCGCGGGTGGCGTCGGAATGCTCCAACCCCGCGATGATGACGCCAGAGGGCCGCCATGAGAGCATCTCATAAAGCACCCGCTCTTCCTTCTCGGGCAGGTAGTCCGTCACCCCCACGACCGGCTGCAGGGGCGTGTCTTCGAGCACTTGGTTGATGCCGTTCAGGACTTCGGGGAACACCATATTGCCCAGTGAAGGGATCACGACCGCCACAAGGTTCACGCGCTGGCTGGCCAGCGATCCGGCGATCTGGTTGGGCACATAGCCAAGCGCCTTGGCGGCGGCGAGAACACGGTTGCGGGTGGCCTCCGACACGTCGCCACGCTTGCGCAGGACGCGGCTGACCGTCATCTCGGAAACGCCGCAAGCATCGGACACATCACGCAGGGTCAACGGGCGTTTGGGGGGTGTGGTCAATTTGGTTTTCCTGTTTGCCTCACCCATAGGTAGCGCGAAGCGGGAGGCGCGATCAAGCATTGCCGCAGCCCTGCTGCAAGGCGCAGTCATTCGGTTGCCAATCTGCCGATGACATCGCCAGACGCTTGCGCTAAACCCAAGCCTGTCGGCCCCGTGGCTCAACTGGATAGAGCAGCCCCCTCCTAAGGGGCAGGTTGCAGGTTCGAATCCTGCCGGGGTCGCCATTCGGCGCGTAGGGCGCTGTCGACCATCCTCACCCCCTTGTGCCTTGAAATCCCCATCCGGTCTGTCAGATTGCCCCAGATATAATCAGGAATGGCAGAGGCTTTGATGAAAACAGGAACTTTTGTGATCGGGGCGGCCTTGCTGGCCGTTGCCGGGTGTACGGTGCCGGCGAGTGGGCCGCAGGGCGGCTCGGCCCGTGTGGGCAATCTGCCAGAGGCGGTGGTGAGCCTTGCCGCGCCGAACCAAGATCTGTCGACGGCGCGGTTGCTGCCGGAGGATGGCTGCTATTGGTATCAGCACAACGGCCCGGTCGAGACGACGCTGGTGCCGCTGCGGGCGGTAGGCGGCAATCCGATCTGCACCAAACGCCAAGCCTGACATAGAAACGGGGGCTGCCAAGCGGCCCCCGTTTTTCGTTCCAGCTTAGCTGCTGGCAACAACGCTTTCTTCCGCCGAATAGAGATAGGCTGTCGAGCCGGTCTGCACATTCGGGTAGAGCTGGTTGATATGCGCCATGATCATCCGCACACAGCCTGAGCTTGCCCGGCCCCCGATGCTCTGCGGCTGCGGGGTGCCGTGGATGCGCAGATAGGTGTCGCGGTTTCCTTCAAAGAGGTAAAGCGCCCGCGAGCCGAGGGGGTTTTCCGGGCCGGGCGGCACGCCGTCTTCGAGGCCCGCGTAAAGCTCGGGATCGCGCTTGATCATGTTTTGGGTGGGCGTCCAATGGGGCCATTGCACCTTGCGCTTGATCGTATAAGTGCCCGGCTCATAAAGATTGCCACGGGCAATCGCCACGCCGTAGCGCATGGCGGTGCCGCCCTCTTCGATATGATAGATATAGCGCGCCACCGCATCGACGTGGATGTCACCGACGCGCAGGTTGTCATTCGCCACGACCCGCTGCGGCAAGAAGCGCGGGTGGACGCCCCAAGGGTTGCTCGTCGCCGGGTCAAAGCCCGCTGGGGTGACCTGCGCATCCCATGCGGCCTTCTCTGCCGCGCTTGGGCGCGTGCGGGCCATCAGGGGGGTGGCAATTGCGCCGGAAAATAGCGCCGTGGTGGTCTGAATGAAATGACGTCTTGTCAGCATGTGGTCGCTCCGTGGTTGACCTCTCTGCGCGGGGCAGGGTCGTATGCGTGTATGAGAGACTAACGGCCTTTCTCCGCTGGAGGTTCAAGGAAGAAGGCAGTTGCTGAAGATATTGTGATCTAAAACACACGGTTTTCACCGAAAAAAACGGGGCGCGGGCGGGTGGGCGCGCGCCCCGAATGCTGCGGGGGTAGGAGGTAGGGAGGGCCCGGTCAGCCGCGCCCGCGGTAGGGCGGCACCCCTTGATCGGGGATCCAGACGCCCTCGGGCAGGGGGCCGGTTTGCCAGAACACATCGATGGGAATGCCGCCGCGCGGATACCAATAGCCCCCGATCCGCAGCCATTGCGGGTCGAGGAACTCGGCCAAGCGGCGGGCGATGGAGATGGTGCAATCCTCATGAAAGGCGCCGTGATTGCGGAAGGAGGTCAAAAACAGCTTGAGCGATTTCGATTCCACGAGCCACGGGCCGGGCACATAGTCGATCACCAGATGGGCAAAGTCGGGCTGGCCGGTCATCGGGCAGAGCGAGGTGAACTCCGGCGCGGTGAAGCGCACGTTATAGGCCACATCGGCCTGCGGGTTCGGCACACGCTCAAGCTCGGCCTCTTCGGGGCTGGCGGGGATGCGGGTTTCCCCGCCGAGCTGTTTCAGATTGCTGTAGATGTCGTCGGACATGGGGGTCTCCATCGGTCAGACGCCGCGCTTGTTGCCCCAGATCAGGACATGAA
Source organism: Sulfitobacter sp. 15WGC (assembly GCF_005068605.1). Lineage (NCBI taxonomy): Bacteria > Pseudomonadati > Pseudomonadota > Alphaproteobacteria > Rhodobacterales > Roseobacteraceae > Sulfitobacter > Sulfitobacter sp. 15WGC. Next base: position 43,658 of record NZ_SZNL01000004.1, read on the forward strand.
GCTGCGGCAGGATAAGGGGGGCGAACCAGTGATCGGTCATGGCAAGCTCGGTCAGCCAGCCCAAACGGTCGGCCAGCGCCTGCGGGTCCACCGGCGTGGCGGGGTCGACCTCGGGGTTGCCGGGTTGAAGGTAGAGCGGGATATCGAGGTGATGGGCATGCACTTCGCGCGCCCAATGGTAGTCGATCTCGTCAAAGATCACGATTTTCATCACCTGCTGCCGCGCCTGCGCGCCGAGGGTCCGGCAGGCGTCGAATGCGTTCCAATCGACGCGCTCACCGCTTGATGGCGGTTTGGGGGAGAGCACGAGCGTATCAAGCTCGGCAAACCATGGCCGCGCGATAGAGCCTTGGGTCTCGCAGGCGAAACGATAGCCCGCGGCCTTGCCCATGCGGATCAGCGGGCCGAAATCCTGTATCGCCGGATTGCCACCCGAGAGGGAGACGGTCAGCGGTTGGTCCTTGGAAAGCTTGCGGATCTGGCGCCAGATGTCCTCGGTCGACATGGGGGTCCAGCTATGGCGGTACTGGCTGTCGACGGCATGCAGGCTGTCGCACCAGCTGCACCGATAGTCACAGCCGCCCGCGCGGACGAATACCGTCGGCTCCCCGATCAGCGCGCCTTCGCCCTGAATGGTGGGGCCGAAGATCTCGGCGATGCGCAGGGTCATGGCCGGTATTCCGCCCATGTTTTCGGGGTCTCGCTGACCAGCACGGCAGAGGTCTCGGGCCAGCGGGCGGCGCACCAGTCGTGGAAATGTTTCGCCATGTTCTCGGCGGTGGAGGGGCCGTCCAGCACATCGTTCAGATGCCGGTGGTCAAAGTGATCGTCGATATAGGTCTTGAGCGGTTTCAAGTCGTGGTAATCGCGCACGAAACCATCGGCAGTGAGCGTCTCGGCGGCCAGTTCGACCACGACGATGTAGTTGTGCCCATGCAGCCGCGCGCATTGATGATCGTCGGGCAGGTGGGTCAACTGGTGGCTGGCGGAGAAGTGGAATTCCTTGCGAATGCGGAACATCAGCCTTCCCCCTGCGCGGCGAGGGCCGTGGTCCAATAGTCGGGGTCGGCGTAGACCGTGGGATCGGTAATCTTGGCCAGATGAAAGGCTTCGCGCCGTTCGACACAGGTGCCGCAGCGCCCGCAATGGACCGCGCCGCCCTTGTAGCAGGACCACGTCTCAGCGAAGGGCGTGCCGTGCTGCGCGCCTTGGCGGACGATCTCGGCCTTGCTGTGCTCTACGAAGGGCGTGTGCAGCCGCACGTCGGCATAGCCGTCGAGCGCGGCCTGCTGCATCGCATCGAAGGCGCGGGTGAAACCGGGGCGGCAGTCGGGATAGATGAAATGATCGCCGCCATGCACGGCAGTGGCCACCGCCTCATCCCCCTGCGCGGCGGCAATGCCAAAGCCGATCGACAGCATGATCGCATTGCGGTTCGGCACGACGGTGATCTTCATCGTGTCTTCGGCGTAATGCCCATCGGGCACGTCGATATCATCGGTCAGGGCGGAGCCCGATAGCGCCGCACCGATCCCGCGCATGTCGATCAGGTGAAACGGCACGCCCAGCCGTTCGGCCGCCGCCCGGGCGAAATCGACCTCTTTGCGGTGGCGCTGGCCATAGTCGAAGGAGACGAGCCGGGTGAGGTGACGCACCTCGGCGGTGATATGCGCAAGCGACACGGAATCGAGTCCGCCTGAGCAGATGACAAGTGTTTTCATTTTGGGGCCCTTGTTTTGATGTCCGGGTAGGCTGCGACCGGATGGCGGGGCTTATTTCAGAATTTGCGCGGATTGCAAGCCTCACGCGCGGGCGAGCAGCCGCCGCAGAGGCAGGAGGGTTTCCGCCAAAACCCGATAAAATAAGGATTCTGGCCTTAACGATTAAACCTAAGTTAACTTTAGACAATGTCGAATTCGCGCTATGGTGGGGCTATGTTGAAAAGCACCCAAAGCGTCACGCTCGACGCCAGCCATTACGAATTGATCGAGGCGATGACCGATGAGGTGGTCATTCTTGACGCCACCGGCAAGATTGTCGCGGTCAATATGGCGTGGAAACTGTTTTGCGAAGAGAATGGCGGCGATGCCGGAACGCATTACGTCGGGGCCAATTACTTTGACATCTGCGAAGCGGCGGCCATGGGTGCCGTGGTGCAGGCGGAAACGGTTCTGGAAGGGCTGCGCCAAGCGCTGAAAACCGGGACTTCCTTTGAGGGGGAATACCCCTGCGATGGGCCGGGGGTGCGGCGCTGGTTTCAACTCAACGCCAACCGCTTGACGATCCAAGGCGCGCCTTGCCTGCTGTTGCAGCACCGCAATGTCACGACGCGCCGCATGGCGCGATGATGATATCGAACGTGCCCATGTGCAGGCGGAAACCTTTGCCGCCCTCGTGGCCACCACGGGCGAAGCGATCCTGACCTATGACATGGAAGGCCGCATCATCAGCTGGAATCCGGCAGCCGAGCGGCTCTACGGCTATACGGAAGAGGAGGCTTTGGGCCAGTCGGTCGAGCTTTTGTATCCGCCGGAGTGGCCGACGCGGGTGCTTGAGTATCGCGATCAGATCATGGCCGGCAAGCTGCGCCAATTCAATGCGGTGCGCGTGGCCAAGGACGGCACCGAGCGCCATGTCACCATCGCCTGCACGCCCATTCGGACACTTTCGGGGGATATCGTCTCGATCTCGAACATCCACCATGATGTGACCGCCACGCGCAAGGCCGAAGAGGTGCGCGATCTCGTCTCGCGTGAGGTCATCCACCGCGCCAAGAACATGCTCTCTCTGGTCACGGCGATGCAGCGTCAAACGGCGAGTTCGGCGGCCTCTCTCGCGGAGTTCAACAAATCCTTCGGGGCCCGTATTCAGGCGCTGGCCCGCTCCACCGATTTGCTGGTCGATGGCGGCTGGTCTTCGGTGGATCTGGCTGAGTTGGTGCGCGCGCAGTTGGACCCGTTTTTGCATTTGCAGGCCAAGGCGGTGGATGTGGATGGCCCCTCTGTCGCTTTGGGACCGCAGGCGTTGCAACTGATCGGCATGGCGCTGCATGAACTGGCGACGAATTCCACGAAATACGGGGTGATGAGCGACGGCTGCGGCGATATCCAATGCCACTGGTCTCATACCGAAAAGGGGGGGCTGCGTTTCCAGTGGATCGAGACCGGCATTACCTTTGACCCCTCAGCCAACAAGGCCACCGGTTTCGGGAGCAAGGTTCTGTCTGTATTGGCCCCCGCGATGGTCAATGGCGCGGCGGAAACGGTGACCAGCGAAAACGCCCTGACTTGGACAGTCACGATTCCTGCCGCGCATCTGGGAAAACTGGCCTGAGCGGCATCGCGCTGCCGCGCTGCGCAGGGTTGCCGGTTGACCTAAATCGCCCCTTTGCGGAACTCTCCTGCGCTGGAAACTTGTTCCTCCTTTGAGACGTCGTTCGAAAAGGCAAAAGGAGGTTAGGATGGCCGAAGGACAGGGCAAGACCGCGAAACTCTACCGGATGGTGATGGAACAACACCTCTGTCCCTTCGGGTTGAAATCGAAAGACCTGCTGGAGCGGCAAGGCTATCACGTCGAAGATCACCACCTCACGACCCGCGAAGAGACCGATGCCTTCATGGCGAAAGAGGGTGTGGAGACCACGCCGCAGACTTTCATCGAGGGGGAGCGGATTGGCGGCTACGACGATCTGCGCGTGCATTTCGGTTTGGGCAAGCCCAAGGAAGAGCAATCGGACACCAGCTATCAGCCCGTCATTGCCATTTTCGGCGTGGCCTTCCTGATGGCACTGGGGCTCTCTTGGTACGCATTCGGCAACATCTTCACACTTCGGGCCTTCGAGTGGTTCATCTCGATCTCCATGTGTTTCCTCGCCGTTCAGAAGTTGCAGGATATCGAAAGCTTCTCGACGATGTTTCTGAACTATGACCTGCTGGCGCAGCGATGGGTGCCCTATGGCAAGGTCTATCCATTCGGGGAGGCGCTGGCGGGTATTCTGATGACCGCCGGGGCGCTGACCTGGCTCTCGGCCCCCGTGGCGATCGTGATCGGCGCGATTGGCGCGGTTTCGGTGATCAAGGCGGTCTATGTCGACAAACGCGAACTGAAATGCGCCTGCGTCGGCGGGTCGAGCAATGTGCCGCTTGGGTTCGTCTCGCTTACTGAGAACGTCATGATGCTGGGCATGGGGGTCTGGATGCTGCTCAAGGTCTACGGCTGAGCGGAGCGATCCGAGTTTTGGGCCTAGGGAGCTGTGGGGGGTATCTGGTCGGGCTGAGAGGATTCGAACCTCCGACCCCCTGCTCCCGAAGCAGGTGCGCTACCAGGCTGCGCTACAGCCCGACCGATGTGCAGCGCAATAGCGCAGCTTGGCAGCTTTGGCAATTGGTCAGTTGCAGGGATTTTGCGTGGCGTTTGCGGAAAGCGGGGGTAATTGGGGGCGCTGCCCCCGCAGCCTGCGGCTGCTCCCCCGAGGGTATTTGAGAAAGGATGAAGGGGAAGGGGCGGGGCGTGAGACCCCGCCTTAGTTTCTTATAGGCTGGCGTCGAGGGCTTTGAGGATGGCGTCGCCCATTTCCTCGGTCGTGATGGGGGTGCCGCCTTCGGGGCCCATCAAGTCGGGGGTGCGGGCGCCATCGGCCAGCGCGCGTTCGACGGCTTTTTCCAGACGGGCGGCTTCTTCGCCTTGGTCGAAGGAATAGCGCAGCGCCATGGCGAAGCTGAGGATACAGGCGATCGGGTTGGCCTTGCCTTGGCCTGCGATGTCGGGGGCGGAGCCGTGAACGGGCTCGTAGAGGGCCTTGGGGCGGCCATCGGCATTGGGTGCGCCGAGGCTGGCGGAGGGCAGCATGCCGAGGCTGCCGGTCAGCATGGCGGCGCAGTCGCTGAGGATGTCGCCAAAGAGGTTGTCGGTGACGATCACGTCGAACTGTTTGGGCGCGCGCACGAGCTGCATGGCGCCATTGTCGGCATACATGTGGCTGAGTTCGACATCCGGGTATTCGGCGTCGCGCACTCGTTGGGTGACTTCGCGCCACAGGATGCCGCTTTCCATGACGTTGGCTTTCTCCATGGAGCAGACTTTGTTGCCGCGGCGGCGGGCGAGTTCAAAAGCGGAGCGGGCAACGCGCTCGATCTCGCTTTCGGTGTAGCGCTGCGTGTTGATGCCGACGCGTTCGTTGCCTTCCTCGAAGATGCCGCGCGGCTCACCGAAATAGACGCCGGAGGTGAGTTCGCGCACGATCATGATGTCGAGGCCCGCGACCACGTCTTTTTTCAGCGAGGAGAAATCGGCCAGCGCGTCGAAGCATTGTGCCGGGCGCAGGTTGGAGAAGAGGTCCATTTCCTTGCGCAGGCGGAGCAGGCCGCGTTCTGGTTTCACGGAGAAGTCGAGGTCGTCGTATTTCGGGCCGCCCACGGCGCCCAGCAGCACCGCGTCGACTTCGAGGGCGCGGGCCATCGTGTCGTCATGCAGCGGGGTGCCGTGTTTGTCATAGGCCGCGCCGCCGACCAGTTCATGCTCTACGTCGAAGGCCAGATCGCGCTTTTCGCCGAACCAGTCGATGATGCGCGTGACCTGCGCCATGACCTCGGGGCCGATGCCGTCGCCGGGGAGGATGAGCAAGGATGGGTTGGCCATGGGAAACTCCTGAAAATACGGTTGGAGATTGGGTAGCCTGCGGGTTCCGGAGGGTCAAGATAGGGGGCGTCAGCGGGTGAGGTCGACCCAGACGAGGGCATGGCGGCTGGCGCTTTCGCCCTTGGGCCAGATGAGGCCAGCGTCACTGACTTCCCAGTCGCGCGAGGGCAGGATGTAGTCGACGCGCATCGGGCCGGTTTGGGCCCAGTTGACCGTGGGGCGGTGCGGCAGGGGGTCTTGCAGCGGAGGATTGGAGAGGAGGGCGGCAATGGCTTCGCCGCGCCCGTCGCCGCGTTGCGGGTCGAGATTGGCGTCTCCCAGCAGAACGAAGGGGGGTGTCGGGGGCGTTCCGATCGTTCCATCAAGGTGGTGGAGCCAGAAGATGGTTTCGTCATGGTTGCGGCGGCCATTGCGGTCTTCGGGGCCGTCGAAGACCGGCGGGGTGGCGTGGTATGTCAGCAGCGTGACGGGGCCCTCCGGGGTTTGGATCGGCAGGGACCAGTGGCCGTTGGAAGAGAGGCGCTGCGTGGTGTGGGCCTCGGCCCCCGCAAAGGGGGCGCCGTCGATCATCGGGTAGAGTGTATCGGGGAGGTCGCGCCAGAGGAGGGTGCTGAAATCTTGGAGCCCGCCCTCTTGGATCGGGTGGCGTGAGAGGATCGCCATGGCGCCTTGGCCGAAGAAACGGCCATAGCCTTGGGCGTCACGGGGGGTGCCGAGCCTGCCGTCACCGTCGAGGTCGACGCCGCTTTGGCGGCCTGCATTGGGCGGCGCGGCGAAGCGGTGGGGGTAGGGCGCGCCCGCGGCGGAGAGGGCGTCGGCGAGGGCGTTGAGGGCGGCCTGTTCGAGATCGTAGTCGATGCCTTGTAGCGCGATGATATCGGGATCGGCGCTGGTGATGGTTTCGATCACGGAGGCAACCGCGGGGTCGTCCCCGCGTAGGATATCACGCAGGAGCAGGCCCGGCCCTTTGCGCGACAATTCTGTATTGAAGGTAGCGATGCGCAGCGGTTCGGCCTGCGCGGTGTCGGTCAGCAGGAGCAGCGCCAGCAGGAAGCGGATCAGGCGGCCTGCATATGCGCTTCGGCGTAGGCGCGGCGGCGTTTGTCGTGGATCATCTCGGCTACCCGCCCCATGGCGATGCCGCGCATGATCATACTGGCCGGAAGGAATGCCCATGCGCTTATTGTCCAGATCATGGTTTGATGATTGCTCAGTGAGATTGGATCTAGCAGATCGGCGGTGGCCTTGACCACTGCGGGGATGAAGAAGGGCAGAAGGAAGCCAAGCGCGATGTTGATCCGCGCGTCCCGTTGCAGCCGGTAGAGCACATCGCCCCCAGCGGTGGGGTCGAAAAGTGGCAGGTTCACCCAGACGTTGAAAGCGCCTTGGCGTGCGGGCCAGCCCATAACGCGCACCAGCACCACGAAGGTTGCCAACGCGATGAGCGAGACCAGATAGGCCAGACCCGCCGCCGTGCGGATCAGGTTGACCGCCTCGAGAGGGGCGTCGGCGGGCATCATCAGCACCACAAGACGCACCGGGGAATAGGGGAAATCAAGCGCATTGCCCAGTATCGTGCCAAGCGCCGTGAGCGCGCCGGTCAGCAGGGTGGGGGCCGTTTGGCCCCGCGCGATAAGCGACAGGACGAGGATCGTGAAGAGCAGACTGATGAAGCGCAGCCGATTGAAAGGCGGCGCGTCGCGAAATTCGACGATGCCGGGCTGGCGGGCGTTGTATTCCATGAAGGTCAGGATCGCCGCGATACAGGCGAGCAGCACGGTGATCTGGCTGGATTCCGCATCGGACCCCGGCAAGAGAAGCGCCGGGATGGCAATCAATAGCGCCACCAATAGGCCACGCGTCGCCGCGCCTGTCATTCGTCCGATCACTGCTCTGCCCTTTCAAACTGGCCAGCCGCGATACGATGCCGCGTGCTTGTTCCAACTTGATGCCCCCGGTTGATGGGGTGTGCCTCATTCTGGTCCAATTTTTGCCTTCTTTCCGCACATGCCTCAAGGCTCCGCAGAGAGAAGAGCAGGATACTGGGGTATTTTGAGGGTGGGGGTGGTGCCTTCTTGCATCAATTCCGTGGCGGTTTGATGGCAGGCGGCAACATCTTGTGGGCGCGCGGTTCGCGCCCACAAGTTTGATCATGCAGGCCAGGCGTTAGACCCAAGGGCGGCTTTGGCCCAGCGAATCCTCGTAGCTGTCAATCGCGGCACCTTTTTCGAGCGTGAGGCCGATGTCGTCCAGCCCGTTGAGAAGGCAGTGCTTTTTGAAGGCGTCCACTTCGAAGGGGAATGTCTCACCATCTGACGTGGTTACGGTCTGGCCTTCCAGATCGATGGTCATCCGCGCGTTCGATCCTTTTTCGGCGTCTTTCATCAGCACGTCGACCTGCTCTTGCGGCAGGGCAATGGGCAGGATGCCGTTCTTGAAGCAGTTGTTGTAAAAAATGTCGGCAAAGCTGGGTGCGATGACGCAGCGGATGCCGAAATCGAGGATCGCCCAAGGCGCGTGTTCGCGCGACGAGCCGCAGCCAAAGTTGTCGCCCGCCACGAGGATCTGCGCGTCGCGATATTGCGGTTGGTTCAGCACGAAATCGGGGATTTCGTTGCCTTCGCGGTCATAGCGCATTTCGTCGAACAGGTTCACGCCAAGGCCGGAGCGTTTGATTGTCTTGAGAAAGACCTTGGGGATGATCATGTCGGTGTCGATGTTCACCAACGGCATGGGAGCCGCGGTGCCGGTGATTTCTGTAAACTTTTCCATCGGGGTATCCTTCGGAGAGTGCGGGAACCGCGCCGGCTGACGGCGCGTTCTAGGCAAATGGTGTATCAGGAGGGCATGGCATGTCGTACCAAACCGGCACGAAGGTGGAATGGGACTGGGGCAATGGCACCGGGACCGGCAAGATCGTCAAGAAATACACGCAGAAGATCACGCTGAAGCTGCAGGGCAGCGAGGTGACCCGCAAGGCGAGCGATGACGAACCGGCCTATAAGATCGAACAGGACGACGGCAGCGAAGTGCTGAAGTCCGGCAGCGAGCTGCGCAAGGCCGACTGAGCCCTGCGCAACGCGCCCGGTATCCATCCCCCGGTTGCTCACGCCAGTTCGCGCAGGTCGGTCAGGTGACCGGTGAGTGCGGCGGCGGCGGCCATGCCGGGCGACACGAGATGCGTGCGGCCCTTATAGCCCTGACGCCCCTCGAAGTTGCGGTTCGACGTGGCCGCGCAGCGTTCGCCGGGGGCAAGCTGGTCGGGGTTCATCGCCAGACACATGGAGCAGCCCGCCAGACGCCATTCGAAACCGGCCTCGCGGAAAATGTCCGCCAGCCCTTCCTCCTCGGCCTGCGCCCGGACGAGGCCGGAGCCGGGCACGACCATGGCGCGCAGACCGTCCTTGATCTTCTTGCCCTTCAGCACTTCGGCAGCGGCGCGCAGGTCTTCGATGCGGCCGTTGGTGCAGGAGCCGATGAAGACGGTGTCGATCTCGATATCGGTGAGCTTTTGACCCGGTTTCAGGTCCATATACTCCAACGCACGTTTCACGGCATCGACCTTACCGCCCTTGAAGTCTTCGGGCGAGGGGACCGTCGCGTCGATCGGCAGCACGTCTTCGGGGGAGGTGCCCCATGTGACAACCGGTGCGATGTCTTCGCCCTTGAGCGTCACGACCTTGTCCCAATGGGCGTCCTCGTCAGAGAAGAGGGTTTTCCACCAGTCCATCGCCGCTTCCCACTGTGCGCCTTTCGGAGCGTGGGGGCGGCCTTTGCAATACTCGAAGGTCTTCTCATCCGGCGCGATGAGGCCCGCGCGTGCGCCGCCTTCGATCGCCATGTTACAGACGGTCATGCGGCCTTCCATCGACAGGTCGCGGATCGCCTCGCCACAGTATTCGATGACATAGCCAGTGCCGCCCGCGGTGCCGGTGGCGCCGATGACGGAAAGGGTGATGTCCTTGGCCGTGACGCCGGGGCGCAGCTTGCCGGTAATCTCGACCTTCATGTTCTTGCCCTTGCGCTGGATCAGCGTTTGGGTGGCAAGGACATGTTCGACCTCCGAGGTGCCGATGCCGTGGGCCAGCGCGCCGAAAGCGCCGTGGGTCGCGGTGTGGCTGTCGCCGCAGACCACGGTCATGCCGGGCAGGGTCCAGCCCTGCTCGGGGCCGACGATATGCACGATGCCTTGGCGCACGTCCGAGACGGGGTAGTAATGCACGCCGAACTCGCGCGCGTTCTTGTCGAGGGCGGAGACCTGAATGCGGCTGTCCTCGGTCATCGCTTCGGGGTCTTCGCGGCCCTCTGTGGTCGGCACGTTGTGGTCCGGCACGGCGATGGTCTTGTCCGGTGCGCGCACCGTGCGGCCCGACATGCGCAGCCCTTCAAAGGCCTGCGGGCTGGTCACTTCGTGGACGAGGTGACGGTCGATATAAAGCAAGCAGGTACCGTCATCGGCTTCGTGGACGACATGGGCGTCCCAGATTTTATCGTAAAGCGTCTTGGGGGACATGATGGTCCTCTCCCGTGGTTTGGAATGGCTATGGGTGTGGCTGAGAGGGGCGGCTTATAGTCGCGCCAGAACGCTATGCGTCGCGCCGAAAAAGCGTTCGCGCAGACGCGCACGGTCGCAAAGATCAAACACCAGTATCATGGGGCAAGGGATATAGCGCCTGAGCGAGTCTCGCAAGGTGTCGTGATCGTCTTGGAGGCAGGGGGTGGGCTGCGGGTCATCTTGCCCCGGCGCAAAGCCTGTGCGACCGTGATCCTCCCTAGCTGCAAAGGCCGCCCATGATCCCTGAAAGCCACCCGTTTTCGAACTTTCTGCTGTCGCTTCAGGCTTTGTTCGACGGGGTGCTCGGCTTTGGGGAAAGCATTCTGAGCCCCGGTTGGCGGCAAAACCAAATCCTGATCCTGCTGGCCTTGGTGGCGCTGGCGTGGGTGTTGCACCGGGTCACCGGCGTGATGTTGCAAAACTGGGTCCGCTCCCGCGAAGGCTGGTCCAAGTGGCAATTGCGTGTTGTGGTGCAGGTCAAGCGGCGTTTGGGGCTGATCTGGTTCGCTTTGCTGGCGGGGCTGCTCTATCAGGTGATGCAGAACGTGACTTGGCCGTCACGGTCCTATCTCATCGGTTTGGCAGCGACGCTGGCGGCGATCTATGTGGGTATCGCTTTCGCCGCGCGTCTGGTGCGCAACCGACCCTTGCGCCGCATGGTGACATGGGGGCTGTGGATCTATGCCACGCTCTACATGCTGAACGTCGCCGATGATGTGGCCTTGTTTCTCGACGGGGTCGCGCTGACTGTGGGCGAATTCCGCCTTTCGGTGTTGACCATTCTGACCGCGCTGGTGGTGGTCGGTGCGCTTTTGACCATGGCGCGGCTGGTCAGCACAACCACCGCCGCGACGATCCGCAAGAACGAAGACATCAGCCCCTCCATGCAGGTGCTGGCCGTGAAGGGGGTGCAAATCCTGCTCTACGGGCTCGCGTTCTTCATCGGTGTGCGGGCGGTGGGGATTGACCTGACCGGGCTTGCGGTACTGTCGGGCGCAATCGGTGTGGGCCTTGGTTTCGGTCTGCAAAAGGTGGTGTCGAACCTCGTCTCTGGCGTGATCATCCTGCTTGACAAGTCGATCAAGCCCGGCGATGTGATCAGTCTGGGCGAGACCTTTGGCTGGATCCAAACGCTCGGCGCGCGCTATGCGTCTGTGGTGACGCGGGACGGTAAGGAATACCTGATCCCGAACGAAGACCTGATCACCGGGCAGGTGGTGAACTGGTCCCACTCCAATGACTTTGTGCGGCTCGATATCTATTTCGGCACGGCCTATTCCGACGATCCGCATCTGGTGCGCAAACTGGCGGTGGAGGCGGCCAAGGGCGTCGACCGGGTGCTGAGCTACAAGGCCCCGGTTTGCCATATCGTGGGCTTTGGCGATTCGTCGGTGGATTACATCCTGCGCTTTTGGATCAAGGATCCAACCGGCGGGCTGACCAATATTCGCGGCAATGTCTATCTGGCGCTTTGGGATGCCTTCAAGGAACACGGCATCTCCATCCCCTTCCCGCAGCGCGAGGTAAAAGTCATCGAAGACAGTCAACTGGCCCTGTCGCGCGCCGCGGCATCGCGGGATATGCCTGAGTGAGCGGGGATTTGCGCCGTGGTTAACGCTATGGCAACGCGATCCATTGAAAAATAAACCCCGGGTCGCTAAATTGGGGCTGCTCGGCACCGGGGCAAGCGTTCAGCATTGATGGTGCTATTTACGAAGGAGGACAATGTCCTGTCTCTTAACGTTGACGCAGCGCAGGCTGCTGACCATGGGGCTGCAATGACTGCCGCCTCGCAAATCGCAACCAGCGACGACCTGCTGGCGCTTATCCTTTCCTCGCTGAATGACGACAAGGCCGAAGATATCGTGCAGATCGATCTGCGCGGCAAGACGGCCATCGGCGACTATATGGTGATCTGCTCGGGCCGCTCCACGCGGCAGGTTTCGGCGATCTCGGAAAAGCTGGCGCAGGCCGTCAAAGACGCCACCGGACGCACGTCCAAGATGGAAGGCCGCGAAACCGGCGACTGGGTCTTGATCGACACAGGCGACGTTGTCGTGCATGTCTTCCGGCCCGAAGTGCGTGAATTCTACCAGCTTGAAAAGATGTGGCTGGGCGGCGACGACGCGGCCACAGCGGCACCGCACTGATCCCGCTTTGCGGGCCTAGGTCATGCGGGTTCACATCTGTGCCATGGGCCGGCTTCGCGCCGGTCCGGAGAAATCCCTTGTCGATGATTATCTGACCCGGTTCGACCGGACCGGGCGCGGTCTGGGCCTTGGTCCCGCGCGCGTGGTCGAGATGGAAGACAAGAAGAACGGCGGCATGGCCGCCGAAGCCGTGCTGTTACGGCGGGCGATCCCCCAAGGGGCGGTGATCTGCGTACTGGATGAACGCGGCAAGGTCGAAACCTCCCCCGCATTCGCCGAACGGCTTGGCAATTGGCGGGACGCCGGGCGGGGGGATTTGGCCTTTGTCATCGGCGGCGCCGATGGCATCGACCCCAGCCTGCGGGCAGAGGCGGATCATGCTCTCTCTTTTGGCAAGATGGTCTGGCCGCATATGCTGGTGCGGGTCATGCTGGCCGAACAGCTTTACCGCGCCGCCGCGATCCTCTCTGGCGGGCCTTACCACCGGGTCTGAAAGGGCGCAGGTCAGGGCAGCGGGATCGTCACCAATTCAGAAGACCAGCCGCTGACACTGTCGCGCGCTTGAATGCTGACCTCCGTCATCCCTTCGGGGATGCGCACGCCAGAAAGCGAGCGGGTGAAGGGCTGCTCTTTCACATGCGGATGTGCCAGATTTCGGGTGCCCAAGGGTTTGCCATCGGGGTCCAGAATGCGCCAAGCGTCGGCATAGTGGTCCCAGCCACTGTCGTTGTGCCGGATGGTGACGTCAAACTTCCACAAATCGCCCTGTCGATCGACCGTGACATTCAAAATGGCGGGCGGATCGGCGAAACCCGGTGCGGCAAAGGCCATGAAGGCGAGAATGAGGCTACGTTTGAACATGGGACACCAATAAAACAACGAACTGAATATAGCGCATTTCGGAAAGGTTCCAAGGTAGGCGGAAGTTGGGCCCGGTGCAATTCACCCTGAAGCGGCAATTTAGTGGTGCAATTGCACCAAGCGCGCGGCAAACTGGTCAAACCCGCGCCATAGGCTCTATGCTGCGGGCCAGAGGAGGGACCGGAATGCAGATGCCAACACCCGATGCCGGGATCATTGCGCGCAAGGCGCGGGTCGTGGCGCGGCTGCGCGCGGCGCTGCCCCGCGATGCCGTGATTGACGATGCGCATGAGACCCGCGCCTATGAATGCGACGCGTTGACGGCCTATAAATGCCCCCCCTTGGCCGTAACCCTGCCTGCCAGCACCGAAGAAGTCTCGTCCATTCTGGCGATCTGCCATGAGGAGGGCGTGCCGGTGGTGCCGCGCGGCTCGGGCACCTCGCTTGCCGGTGGGGCCTTGCCCACTGCCGATAGCGTGGTGCTGGGGGTGGCGCGCATGGCCGAGGTGCTTGAGGTCGACTACGACAACCGTCTGATGCGCGTGCAGACCGGGCGCACCAACCTGAGCGTCACCGGCGCGGTGGAGGAAGACGGCTTTTTCTACGCGCCCGACCCCTCCAGCCAGTTGGCCTGTGCCATCGCGGGAAATATCGCGATGAACTCGGGCGGGGCGCATTGTCTGAAATACGGTGTCACCACCAACAACCTTTTGGGCGTCACCATGATCATGATGGACGGCGAAGTGGTCGAGATCGGCGGCGGTTATATGGACGCGGGCGGGCTGGACCTTTTGGGCGTGATCTGCGGCTCCGAAGGGCAGTTGGGCGTGGTGACCGAAGCCACCCTGCGCATCCTGCCCAAACCCGAAGGCGCGCGGCCCGTGCTCATGGGGTTCGACGACAACGCCGTGGCTGGGGCCTGTGTCAGCGACATCATCAAGGCGGGCGTCTTGCCCGTGGCGATCGAATTTATGGACCGCCCCTGCATCGAGGCGACGGAGGCTTTCGCCCATGCGGGCTACCCGATGTGCGAGGCGCTGCTGATCGTGGAGGTCGAAGGCTCCGATGCCGAGATCGACCACCAGCTTGCCCTGATCACCGAGATTGCCCGCCGTCACAACCCGGTGGAACTGCGCGAAAGCACCAGCGCCGAGGAAAGCGCCGCGATCTGGCTGGGCCGCAAGTCCGCCTTTGGCGCCATGGGGCAGATCAACGACTACATGTGCCTTGATGGCACCATCCCGGTGAATGAGCTGCCCATGGTGCTGCGCCGGATCGGTGAGATGTCCGATGACTATGGCCTCAAGGTCGGCAATGTTTTTCACGCGGGCGACGGCAATATGCACCCGCTGATCCTGTTTGACGCCAACAAACCCGGCGATCTGGAGAAATGCGAGGCCTTTGGCGCCGATATCCTGCGGCTCTGCGTCGAAGCGGGCGGTTGCCTGACCGGGGAGCATGGGGTTGGGATCGAAAAGCGCGATCTGATGCATGAGCAATACGCCCCCGCGGATCTAGAGGCGCAATTGATGGTGAAGGATGTCTTCGACCCGGCATGGCTGTTGAACCCGGCCAAGGTCTTCCCTCTCGACGTGACGAAAGGGCGACGCGGCAGCGGCGCATCGGTGGCGGCGTGACGGTGACTTCCGAGGCGGAGCTGGCCGAGGCGATCCGTGGCGCAGAGGCGCCCCTGTCCCTGCGGGGCGGCGATACACGCGGCATGGCAGGGCCCGGCGCGGCACTGTCGCTTGCCGGTCTGCGGGGGATCACCCTTTACGAGCCGGGCGCGCTGACGCTGGTCGCGCAGGCGGGCACGCCGGTCTCCGAGATCGAGGCCGCTTTGGCCGCCGAGGGACAGCGGCTGGCCTTTGAGCCGATGGACCACCGCGCGCTCATGGACCGCAGCGGCACGCCGACCATCGGCGGGGTCTTTGCCGCCAATGTCAGCGGCCCGCGGCGGCTTGCTGTTGGGGCGGCGCGGGATTTCCTCTTGGGGGTGCGGTTCGTCGATGGGCAGGGGGCCATCATCAAGAACGGGGGCCGGGTGATGAAGAATGTCACCGGCTATGATCTGGTCAAGCTCATGGCCGGGTCGCAGGGCACCTTGGGCGCGCTGACCGAAGTCTCGCTGAAGGTACTCCCGAAACCCGAAACCAGCGCGACGCTCGTGCTGTCCGGGCTGGACGACGCCGCCGCCATCGCCGCGATGGCGCTGGCCATGCGCAGCCCTTTCGAGGTGACCGGCGCGGCCCATGACCCGGCGCAGGGCCGAACGGTCCTGCGGTTGGAGGGGTTCGAGACCTCGGTCACCTACCGGATCGGGCGGCTGAAGGATTTGCTTGCCGCCACGGGGGGCGAGATCGAGGTGCTTGCAGAAGGTAGCTCAGAGACCCTCTGGCGTGATCTGCGAGATGTGGCGCCCTTCCATGGGGCGGCGGGCGATGTCTGGCGCCTGCATTGCCGCCCGACCGAGGCTCCGGCGCTTGCGGCTAAGGCCGGGGCGGAGGCGCGGCTTTATGATTGGGCCGGGGGGCTGCTATGGCTGCGCATGGCCCCCGGCACGGACCTGCGCGCCCGCTTGGGACGGTATGACGGCCACGCGACCTTGTTGCGGGCCGAGGCGGCGGGGACGCTGCCCCGACAGGAACCCGAAGCGTCGGGGGTGGCGCGGTTGACGGCGGGGCTCAGGGCCAAGTTCGACCCCCGTGGCCTGTTTAACGCCGAAGCCTTGGCCCGCAGCGCATGACTTTGGTGCTGGTCTTCCTCATCGTCTTTCTGATCGGCCCGTTTCTGTTCAAGGCGCTGATCGCCGTGCCGCCTTCGCTTAGGGCCATCCGCGCCTTGGCGGCGATGGTGCTGGCGACCTTTCTGATCGCGCTTGCCCTGCGCTATGGTCTGCTGCGCTATTGGGGCGACAGCGCTTGGCTGTTGGGGGCCATCGCCTTGGCGCTCTGGGCCGCATGGATCGGGGTGATCGCGCTGGTGGTCCAAGCGCTGCGCCGGGCCGATCCGCGCCCGGCAATGCGCCGGTGGAGCGGGGTGCTGGGAGCCGTGGGCACGACGGTGCCGTGGTTCGGCCTCGTCCTCGCCAATCTGATGCGCAGCACATAGGAACGGAGCCGTCATGCAAACCACCTTCACCCCCGCGCAGTTGCAGGATCCTGACACGCAGCGCAGCAATGAGATTCTGCGCGCCTGTGTGCACTGCGGCTTCTGCACGGCGACCTGCCCGACCTATCAGGTCTTGGGCGATGAGTTGGACAGCCCGCGCGGACGCATCTACCTGATCAAGGACATGCTGGAGAACGACCGCGACCCGGATCCAAAGACGGTTCAGCATATCGACCGCTGCCTGTCCTGCCTCGCCTGTATGACGACCTGCCCCTCGGGGGTGCATTACATGCATCTGGTCGATCACGCCCGCGCCTATATCGAAGAACGCTACAAGCGCCCCATGGGCGAACGCGCCCTGCGCTGGATGCTGGCGCGGATTCTGCCCTATCCCACACGCTTTCGGCTGGCGCTGCTTGGGGCCAAGATCGGCCGGCCCTTTGCCCGGCGGATGCCCGACGCGCGGCTGCGCGCCATGCTGGAAATGGCGCCCAAGACGGTCCCCCCGGTCAGCCGCAACGACGATCCGCAGAGCTTTCCGGCTAAGGGCAAGCCGCTGCGCCGGGTGGCCCTGATGACCGGCTGCGCCCAAAAGGCGCTGAACACCGATATCAACGACGCCACGGTCCGGCTGCTAACCCGCGCGGGCTGCGAGGTGGTGGTGGCCCAAGGGGCGGGCTGTTGCGGCGCGCTGACCCATCACATGGGCAAGACCGATGAGAGCCACACCCACGCCGCCCGCAACATCCGCGCATGGCGGGCCGAGATGGACGGCGAGGGGCTGGATGCCATTGTGATCAACACCTCGGGCTGCGGCACCACGGTCAAGGATTACGGCCATATGTTCCGCAATGACCCGCTGGCAGAGGATGCGGCGCGGGTTTCGGCCCTTGCGAAGGATGTGACGGAACTGCTGGCAGAGCTCGACTTGCCCTTTGCCAAACCGGCCGCGTCGGGCATGGTCGTCGCCTATCATGCGGCCTGTTCGCTGCAACATGGGCAACAGATCAAGGCCACGCCGAAGACCCTGCTGAAGCAGGCGGGATACACGGTGGTGGAACCGGCGGACAGTCACCTCTGCTGCGGCTCAGCGGGGACCTATAATCTGATGCAGCCCGAGATTTCGGCCAAGCTGAAAGAGCGCAAGATCAAGACCCTGGAGGCCAAATCACCGGATGTGATCGCGGCGGGCAATATTGGCTGCATGATGCAGATCGGATCGGGCACCGGGGTGCCGGTGGTGCATAGCGTCGAACTGCTCGATTGGGCCTGTGGCGGGCCGAAACCGCCCGCGCTCAGCCGTGATCCTGACGCGCCTGCGCAGGTGCCGCGTTTGCGTTAAGCCCGCGCCGTATTTTCGCCGCAACTCCCCTATATCCGCCAAGTAAACATGGTTTTGAGGTGCATTTTGCGACAATTGTTGGCGGCTATCTTCGGCGTCTTTACCCTTGCCACGGCGGCGCAGGCTCAAGACAGCGCACTCAAAGCGCTCGACAACGGTGTGGATGCCGCCGCGTGGGAGGCGGTGGGCCGTCTCGACATCGGTGGGACCGGCTTTTGCACCGGCACGCTAATCGCCCCGCGTCTGGTGCTGACCGCTGCGCATTGCCTGTTTGACCGCGAAACCAAGGCCCGGATCGACCATGGTGAGGTGCAGTTCCTCGCCGGTTGGCGCAATGGCCGCGCCGGGGCCTACCGCGACATTCGCCGCGCCGTGGTGCATCCCGATTACGTCTATGACGGTGAGGTCTCCTCGGGCCGGGTGCGCAATGATCTGGCGCTTTTGGAACTCTCCCGCCCGATCCGCAACACCACCATCCGGCCCTTCGGCACTGCCGCGCGTCCGCGCCCCGGCGACCGTGTGGGCGTGGTCAGCTATGCCCGCGATCGGGCCGAGGCACCGTCTTTGCAAGAGGTCTGCAAGGTGCTGGCCCAGCAAGAGGGGGTCTTGGTGACCTCCTGCGCGGTCGATTTCGGCTCAAGCGGCGCGCCGATCTTTAGTTTCGTCGCAGGCGAGGCGCATATCGTCTCCGTCGTTTCGGCCAAGGCCGAGGTTGAGGGCGCGCAGGTCTCGCTCGGCACGGCGCTCGGCGCGCCTTTGGCACTGCTGCAAGCGGAACTGGTGGCAGGCAAGGGCGTGTTTCTGGATTCCAACCCCGCAGGCAAGCGCATCCGCGTCGGAGAAGAGCGCGGCACCGGGGCGAAATTCATCCGCCCGTAATTCTGCGCGGCAGGACTTGAAAGCGCGCAAACCCTTTCCCACATGAGCTTTGCCGAGGTGCCTCAATAGGGCTTCGGCGCTTGAAAAACCGGGTCTGTCCAATGGTGGAAGGCCCGATATGTCAATCGCTCACTGATGAGGATGAACACATGCGTAGCTTTGATTTCGCACCCCTTTACCGCTCCAGCGTTGGTTTCGACCAGATCGCCAACATGATGGACCGGGTTCTGACAAATGATGGGGCCACCCCCAGCTATCCCCCCTACAACATCGAAAAGCTCGACAACGATGCCTATCGCATCTCGATCGCCGTCGCCGGTTTCTCGGATAGCGATCTGAGCGTCGAAGTGCGTGAGAAGGCGCTTATCGTTTCGGCCCGCAAGGCGGATGAGGATGAGGCCAAGACCTATCTGCACCGCGGCATCGCCACCCGCGCCTTTGAGCGTCGCTTCCATCTGGCCGACCACGTTCAGGTGATCGGCGCGGCCCATGCCAACGGCATGCTGCATATCGAGCTTGAGCGTCAGGTGCCCGAGGCCCTGAAACCGCGTCAGATCACCATCTCTTCCGAGGTGAAGGCGATCGACAAGGACGTGGTTGACGCCAAATCCGTGAACTAAGCGCAACCGTTCCGGCGCTTTGCGAAGGCCCGCTTTTGGCGGGCCTTTTTTCTGGGCGGTCGCCTCCCAAGCTCGACCCGTTCGTGGGTGAATATCTGCCAAAGCTTGGGGGCGAAAACGGCGGCTTTCTGCTGCGCGGGGGGCGGGGTGAAACCAAGCAAAAGCTGTCGGGTTGAGTGGGGGACCGGGCAGGCGTGCCCGGACAACAGCGTGCAGAGTACCGCACGCGCAATGAAAGGAAGAACCATGACGACCTATGCAAATTCCCTACGCAAGCTTTCCCTGACCACGGCTGTCGCCGCTCTTATGGCGGCCCCAGTCGCCGCACAGACGCTGGACGCGGGTGTCGGCACCGATGCGACCGCCGATCTGGCGGGCACGGAATTGGACACCACAGCCGGGGCCGAGGCGAATGGCACCCTGACCACCGAACAGGCCATCGACCAAACCGCGGCCTCGGACATCGATACGGATGCCGATATCGCGCTGGATGGCAGCACCGTGGCGGTCGCCTCAGATGATACGGTCATCGGCACCATCTCGAACGCAGAGCCGCAAGCGGACGGTTCCATGCGCTATTCCATCGATCTGGCCGAGGAATTCGCCGCCGATAGCGACCGTGCGGTCGTGCAGATCGACCAAGATGTTGACGCCGATGGCCAGCTGCTCATCGGCATGACGGGCGAAGAATTCGCCGCGGCCCTGTCCCAGCAAGTGAATGCGGACGGCGCGGCGCAGACCCGGACCAACTAAGACGGGTCACCCTAGGGCGTATCTCTCCCCCGCCCGAAGGCCGGCAGCATGAAAGTGCTGTCGGCTTTTTCGTGTTCGGGCTGGCGGCCATCGGGTTGCAAACTCTCCGGGACAAGGCTACTCCGCGCTAGTTATGATATAACATATCGAATCATGACGCAGGCCAAACCACGGAGAACGACATGCCCCAAACATCCGCATCCCCGCTATTCTTCCTGACGCTCAGCGCGGGCCTTGCCCTTTCGGCCCCGGTCGTGGCCGAGACGAAAGAGGCATCGCATGACCACGATCATTCCCATGCGCATGACCACGCCCACGACCAGAACGACATCTACAAAGGCTACTTTGACGACGCGCAGATCAAGGATCGGCCCTTGTCGGATTGGGCGGGCGACTGGCAATCGGTCTACCCGCTGTTGCAGCAGGGCGCGCTGGACGCGGTGATGCAACACAAGGCCGAGCACGGCGACAAGACGGCGGCGGAGTACAAGGCCTATTACGAGGTCGGCTATGCCACCGATGTGGACCGCATCACCATCGACGGCAATGCCGTGACCTTCTTCCGGGACGGTGATCCGGTGCAGGGGCGCTATGTCAGCGATGGCTATGAGGTGCTCACCTACAAGAAGGGCAACCGCGGCGTGCGCTATGTCTTTGCCAAAGAGGGCGGCGATGCCGAAGCGCCGGAATATATCCAATTCAGCGACCATATCATCGCGCCGCAAAAGGCCGATCACTATCACCTCTACTGGGGCGATGACCGCGCCGAGGTGTTGAAGGAACTGACCAACTGGCCGACCTATTTCCCCGCCGAGCTGAGCGCGTCTGAGATCGCGGCGGATATGCAGGCGCATTAAGGGCGGCCCGCGGCATGACTGGCAAAAAGCGAAACCTGCGCAGCGGGCTGAAACAGCGGCGGCGTCAGGGGAACCCGATGGCGGCCTTTGACCAACTGCCGCCGCCCCTGCGGGCATGGCTGGCGCAGGCGGCGCTGCCGTGGTCGCCCCGTTCGGCACATCGGCTGTGGTGTCGGGCGTTGCAGCGTTGCGAAGGTGATGTCGCGCAAGCGATCTCGCATCTTTCGCGGGCGGAGCGCCGGATGCTGGCACAGGACCGGCTGACGCAATAGCCCGATGCAAAACGGGGCGCGCCATGGCACGCCCCGTTTCTTTAACTTCCGCCGGTGCTTAGACCGACAGGCAGACGTATTTCATCTCAAGATAGTCTTCGATTCCGTGGTGCGATCCTTCGCGCCCAAGGCCGGATTGCTTGACCCCGCCAAAGGGCGCAAGCTCGGTCGAGATGATGCCGGTGTTGACGCCGACGATGCCATATTCCAGCGCCTCGGCCACCTTGTAGACGCGGCTGAGGTCCTTGGCGTAGAAATAGGAGGCAAGGCCGAAGATCGTGTCGTTGGCCATGGCGATCACGTCATCCACATCCTCGAACTTGAAGAGCGGCGCGAGGGGGCCGAATGTCTCTTCCTTGGCGACTTTCATATCCTGCGTCACGCCGGTCACGATGGTGGGCCCGAAGAAGTTGCCGCCCATGTCGTCCTTGGCGTTGCCCAGAATGATTTCCGCGCCGTTGTCGACCGCATCCTTGATATGCTCTTGCACTTTGTCCGAGGCTTCGGGGTTGATGAGCGGGCCCAGATCGGTGCCCTCTTCGAGGCCGTCGCCGACCTTCATCTGGCTCACGCGGTCCTTCAGCTTGGCCGCGAAGGCGTCATAGACGCCCGCCTGCACGTAGATCCGGTTCGCGCAGACGCAGGTCTGGCCGTTGTTGCGGAACTTGCACATGATCGCGCCCTCGACCGCCGCGTCGAGATCGGCGTCGTCGAAGACGATGAAGGGCGCGTTGCCGCCCAGTTCCATTGAGCATTTCATCACCTGATCGGCGGCCTGTTTCAGCAAGATGCGCCCGACCTCGGTTGAGCCGGTGAAGGTCAGCTTGCGCACCGCCGGGTTCTCGCAGAACTCCTTGCCCACGGCGGAGGAGGAGGAGGACGGCACCACGTTGAACACGCCCGCCGGGATCCCTGCGCGTTCCGCGAGCACGCCCATGACGATGGCCGACAGCGGCGTCTCCGCCGCCGGACGCGCCACAAACGAACAGCCCGCCGCCAGCGCGGGGGCCGCCTTGCGGGTGATCATCGCGTTGGGGAAGTTCCACGGCGTGATCGAGGCCGCGACGCCGATGGGTTGCTTCATCACCATGATGCGTTTGTCGCGCTGGTGGCCGGGGATCATCTCGCCGTAGACGCGCTTGGCCTCTTCGCCAAAGAATTCGATGAAGGACGCGCCATAGGCGATCTCGCCCTTGGCTTCGGCCAGCGGCTTGCCCTGTTCGGCAGTGAGGATGGTGCCCAGATCGTCTTGGTTCTCCATCATCAGGTCGAACCATTTGCGCAACACGGCGGCGCGTTCCTTGCCAGTCCAAGCGGCCCAGTCCTTCTGCGCCTTCTCGGCTTGGGCAATCGCGCCCGCGACCTGCGCGCGGCTAAGGTCGGCGACCTGTGCGATGACATCGCCCCGCGCGGGATTGGTCACGTCAAATGTACCGTCGTCGCCTTCGACCCATTGGCCGCCGATATAGGCGCGGGTTTCAAGCAGGCTGGGGTCTTTCAGCAGTGATTTCAGATCCGTCTTAGCATCAGTCATGTCATCTCTCCGCTATTCTCTATAGCCTCCAAAGCAACAACGAGTATGATTGTCCAGTTAAGTTTGATCAAATCCGGGGTGGGAGACCCAAATGATGCTAGATGACGCCTATGCAAACGCTGCCTATATCGACGGGGCCGACGGCTTTCCGCCCCGCTGGGAAAAGGAGGCAGAGGCATTCCGCGCGTCATTGGGGGCGCGGGCGCAGCTTAACGTGCGCTATGGCCCTTCGGACCGTCAAAAGTTCGACTTTTTCCAGCCCGAGGGTGTCTCGCGCGGCACGGCGGTCTTCGTGCATGGCGGCTATTGGAAGGCTTTCGACAAGAGCTATTGGTCGCATCTGGCCGCCGGTCCGCTGGCGCGGGGCTATGCCGTGGCGGTGCCGTCCTATGACCTCTGCCCCGATGTGCGCATTTCCGAGATTTCCACCCAAATCGCCGCGGCGCTGACCGAAGTGGCGAACCGCACGCAGGGCACCATCGTGCTGTCGGGCCATTCGGCGGGTGGGCATTTGGTGGCCCGCATGACCGACCCGCTGCTGCTGGGGGCCGAGGTGCGCGACCGGATCACGCGGATCGTGCCGATCTCCCCCGTGGCTGATCTGGCGCCCTTGTTGCAAACCGAAATGAACGACATTTTGCGGCTGGATGAGGCCGAAGCCGCCGCTGAAAGCCCGATCAAGATGACCCCGCCCCATGGTGTGGATGTGACCGTTTGGGTCGGCGCGGCGGAGCGGCCCGTCTTCCTCGAACAGGCCGAGAATTTCGCCCGCAGTTGGGGCGCGAAACATGTGGTGGCCGAGGGCAAGCACCATTTCGACGTGATCGATCCGCTGTCAGAGCCGGACAGCGACCTGACCAAAGCGCTGCTGGGCAGCTAAGGCCCGCATTTTGCGGCAAATGTCGCGTGTTAATGCGCGTAAGGCATTTGCCGCAGTGCCGCGGAAACACTATGTCAGAAGGGCAAAGGCCCCTGTCCGGCCGCGCGACCTAATGGAAAGGGCCGAAGATGAGAATCGTTAAATGGGTGTTCTGGGTGACCGTCTGGGTGCTGGTGGGGGCGTTCTTCCACTATACCCTGCCGCAGACCGATATCGTCCGCGTCACGGACACCTATGAAAAGCGGATCGACTTCGGCAACAACTCGATCTTCTGGTCCGGCTCATCGACTGATAGCGCGGGGCAGGCGGTCAACCGCGATGTCTTTTTCATCCAGACCCGCCGGGCCAAGGGCGATGTCATGGTCTACCGCAACGAAGACACCGGCTGGGGCTGGCCGCCCTATTTCAAGTTCGACACCGCCAACCTTCAGGCCGAGGCAGCCGATGCCCGCAGCACCACCGGCGCGCCGCAGTATTACGCGCTGAAACACTATGGCTGGCGCAGTGAACTGTTGTCGATCTACCCCAATGCCATCTCGCTCCGCCCGGTCGAGGGGCCGGAGGCGAGCAAGGGCATCCCCCTCGTGACCATCATCGTGCTGACCCTCGCCGCGGCACTCTTCTATGCGATCTGGGTGCGCTGGCGGCGGTTCCGCCGGGCGCGGCTGGACCCCAAGATCGAGGCGATCGAGGATGACATCGCCGCGCGGCGGGGCCGCTTTGCCCGCTGGCGGGCCGAACGGCGCGCGCGGAAATAACCTCACCACGAACTGCAGGCGCTGAGCGGGGCAAGAAGCGCCCCGCATTCAGCTAAATTCTGGTATTCCATCCTATATGGACATCATCCTCGTCACCACGGTCATTGCGTCGCTCTTTGTCGTTATCGGCTTGGCCGAGCCTTTGGCGGCGCGGTTGCAACTGCCCTACAGCGTGATCCTTGCGGTGCTGGGCATCCTGATCGGGGTCTCGGCGACCTTTTTCCTGCGGACCGATCTGACGGATGCGCTAAACCCGGTGGCGGCGGCCATTCTGGGGCTGCCGATCCGGTCGAACGTCTTTCTATACGTCTTCCTGCCGACGCTGTTGTTTCAGGCGACATTGGGAATGAACCTGCGCCGCATGGTCGACGATTGGGTGCCCATTCTGGTGCTGGCGGTCGTGGCCGTGGTGGTGGCGACGGTCAGCATCGGCTACGCGCTTTTCTGGGTCAGTGCGATCCCGCTGGCGGCCTGTCTGCTGATCGGGGCCATCGTCTCGACCACGGACCCATCGGCGGTGGTCTCGATCTTTCGGTCGATCTCGGCCCCGCGGCGGCTTGCGCGGATCATCGAAGGCGAAAGCCTGCTGAACGATGCCGCCGCCATCGCGCTTTTCGGCCTGTTCATGGGCTATGTCATGCTGGGCATTCCCGACCCGGAACTGGGCAGTGCGCTTGCGCAATTCCCAATGCTGATCGCAGGTGGGGCGCTGGTGGGCTGGCTGGGCGCGCGGATCGCGGTTTGGGTCATGGCGCTGTTTGCGCGGCATGAATTGGCGCAACAGTCGATCTCGGTCGCGCTGCCTTATCTGGCCTATATCGTGGCCGAGCAAAGCGTCGGCGCTTCGGGGGTGATCGCTGTGGTGGCGGCGGGGTTGACGCTGAACCTCACCGCGCCGGGGCGGCTGCCGCCACAGGCGTTGACCAACCTGCGCGAGCTTTGGGACGTGCTGGCCCATTGGGCCGGGGCGCTCATCTTTATCCTCGCCGCCCTGCTGATCCCGCGGCTGCTTGAGGAAGTCCGGCTGGAGGATTTCTTTCTTATCGCCGTGGTCGTGGTGGCCGCCATTTTCGCCCGCGCGGTGATCCTTTTCGGCCTGCTGCCCCTATTGACGGCGGCGAAGCTTTCGCCTGCGGTCGAGCGGCCCTACCGGGTGGCGATCCTCTGGGGCGGTTTGCGCGGAGCGGTCACGCTGGCGCTGGCGCTGGCGGTGACGGAAAGCGTGCGGGTGCCGGATGACATTCAGCGGATCGTGGGTATCTTGGCCACCGGCTTCACGCTCTTCACCCTGCTGGCCCAGGGTACGACGCTGCGTTGGATCATCGGGCGGTTGGGGCTCGATCAACTCTCGCCCATCGATCACGCGCTGTCGCGTCAGGTCATCGCCGTGGCCTTGCAGACCGTGCGCGAAGACGTGGCCCAAACGACCGAGAATTACGACCTGAACCGCGACATCGTGCGCTCCGAGGCGAAACGGTTTGGCGAACGGCTTGAGACAGCGGTCAAAACCGCGGAGGAGGCGACCGATATCCTCGACCGCGACCGGATCGCCCTTGGGCTGATCGCGCTGGCGGGGCATGAGCGTGACACGATCCTTGCACGGGTGCGCGAGCGGACGATCTCGGCCCGGATGGCCGATCTGGTGCTTTCGGATGCGGACCGGCTGATCGAAGGGGCGCGGACCCAAGGGCGCAGCGGCTATCAACGCGCGGCCCGGCGCAGCGTGGCCTATGGCCGCACATTTCGCGCAGCGGCAGTGCTGCACGGGCGCTACGGCGTGTCGGGGCCGCTGGCGCGGATGACGGCGGACCGCTTTGAAATGCTGCTGTCGCAACGGTTGATCCTGCGGGATCTGGGCACTTTCATCGATGGCCGCATTCGCCGGATCCACGGGCGGCGGGTGGCGGAATTGCTGCACGACCTGTTGGCGCGCCGTATCGAAGGGATTGAGACCGCGCTGGAGGGGCTGCGCTTGCAGTATCCCGGCTATGCTGAGGAGTTGGAACGGCGTTTCATCCGCCGCACGGCACTGCGTTTGGAAGAACGCGAATATACATTGATGCGCGAAGACGGTCTTTTTGGGGCCGAAGTCTATACCGCCTTGATGCAGGAACTGGCGACCCGGCGCACCGCGGCAGAGGGGCGCCCGGGGCTTGACCTTGCCGTGCGGCGCGGCGCTTTCATCGAACAGTTTCCGCTGTTTGCGGATCTAGAGGAGGGCGCGCTCAAACGGCTGAGCCGGGCGCTCAAGACCCGCTATGTCGATATCGGCGACGTGGTTTTGCGCAAGGAAAGCCCGGCGCGCAGCGTGTTTTTCATCGCCTCGGGTGCGGTCGAATTGGAAAGCGCGGGCCAGACTTGGCGATTGGGGCGGGGGGAGATGTTCGGCCAGATGGCCATCCTGACGAACCGCGTCCGTCGGGTAGATGTGCGCGCCATCGCGCCGACCACGCTTTTGGTTCTGGACGAAGACCGGTTCCGCCGCCTGCTAGAACGAAGCGCGGCCCTGCGCGAGGCGGTGCGTGCCAGTGCGGAGAAGCGCGGGATCGATCCGGTGGATCTGGTCTCGGGCGGGCGGGGGTAGCTCGGCGCGTCAAACGCTGGTGGAGCGTTTGGGGCCGGTGTGGTGCAGGGTATTTGAGAAAGGATGAAGATAGGGGGTGCGGCCGGTAGAGGCGGCCGCACCTTTGGCTGGGGTCAGTCGTCGGGGGTGATTTCGCCGGTGGTGGCGTCGATCAGCAGCTCGCGTTCGCCGGTGGCGTCGGTCAGTTCGACTTCATAAACCATGCGGTCATCTTCATCGTCGAGCGAGACTTCCTCGATCCATGTGCCGTCTTGGCCTTCCAGCTCGGTCAGTGCGGTCATCAGCACATCGCGGGCCGTGCCAGCGGCGCGCAATTCGTCCTCTTGGAAGAGGCCGCTGAGGAAGCTGGTGAGTTGCTCTTCGGACTGCTTCATTACATCGCCGGTGGCGGCATTGACGGTGACTTCGTACACGGATTCGCCGCGGACCAGGTCGATCTCATAGACCAGCGCGTCGCCTTCGGTTTCGATTTCGGCTTCCAGCACGCCGCCATCGATGCTGCTTTGTGCGGATTTGATGGCTTGGGACATGCTGATGCGCTCGGCCTCGGGGGCGGTCTCTTGCGCGAAGAGGGCTGCGGGGGCGAGCAGGAGCGATGTGGCGAGGGCGGTGAACTTACGTGTCATGGAAAACCTCTTGCGTTGTGGTGCGTCGGGCCGCGGGGCGGCGTTCTTGGTTCAACGCTTGGCGCGGAGGGCTGTTCCAGACGGTAGGGGCGGGCGGCGCTAATCTGCGAAGAGGCCTGCGGGCTGGACGATCGCGCGGGCCTCGCCTTCGGTCACCTTGAGGAAGTAGGCGAGGGCTGCGGCGTTGGTTTCGGGGGCGGCGTATTCGGAGAGGCGGC
Organism: Sulfitobacter sp. 15WGC; assembly: GCF_005068605.1. NCBI lineage: Bacteria > Pseudomonadati > Pseudomonadota > Alphaproteobacteria > Rhodobacterales > Roseobacteraceae > Sulfitobacter > Sulfitobacter sp. 15WGC. The sequence goes on from NZ_SZNL01000004.1 coordinate 71,295, forward strand.
TGTAGTTTGCGAATTGGGCGTCGCGGATTTGGTCGACCTCATGCAGCATGTTCCCGCGGATCGTGGGGAGCAGGCGGGACAGGTTTTCTTGCGATGTTTGCGCGCCGCTCAGGCCGATGCGCCGCGCGTGGCCGCTGAGATAGGCGTCGGTCAGTTTGCATTCGACTTCGAGCATGCGCACCTGCGCGCGATCCGAGGCGAAATCGCGGAGCAGGTCGAGGTTCGACGTGTCGATGCAGACGATCAGCCGCGTGCTGTCGTAGTAGTCGTAGAGCATCCTCATCAGGGCGCGGCGGTGGCGGGTGCGTTTTTCCAGCGTGGTTTGAATGCCGCCGAGATCGGGCAGGGGGGTGTCTTCTTCGTTGAAGAGGAAATCCACCGCCGGGAGGCCGGTTTGCTGGCGTATCCGTCCGACGAGCCGTTTTGCCACATGCCATTTCTTGGCGATGATGATCAGCAGTTCACGTTCGCGGCCAAGGCTGGATTCCCTCTCCCAAAAGCGGGGGGCGAAACGGCGGCCAATGCGGCCGCGCGCGGTGAGAAATTCGAATAGGTTGCGGCCTTCGTCGCTGATCTGGAAAGGCACGCCTTGCGCGGCGTAGAGCAGGCCGAGGCGGCGTTTGAGGTCCAGTGCCTCGGGGCTGATTTTGCGGGCGAAGAGGTGGTTCTGGCCGAGCAGCAGGTCATAGTGGTCATTGTAGAAGGTGACCGGCATGCCGTAGTCGGAAAACAGCAGGAAGGTCAGGCTCCGGTTGGCGATTTCGCCTTCGGGGACGAGGTGGCGCACGAGGGTTTGAAAGAAGGTCTCATCCGGGATCCACGTGCTGCGAAAAAAGCGGATGACATCGGGGCGTTCGCGGCTGAATGCCATCAGCGCCTCGACGGTGCGGCGGCGCAGGCACCACCATTGGCTGCCGATCTGCACCTGAAGGTCGGCAGGGATCTTGCGGGTCAGGCCGAGACGCTTTTGCGCCTCGAACATCGCATAAAAGCGTTTGCGCTGCGTGCGTTCGTTGAACCAATGGCGATAGATCAGCCGCTCTTCTTTCCAGCCGGTCTTGATCCAATCGCTTTCGAAGTAATCCACGCTTTCGATGAAATCCGCGTTATTTTCATCAAGGAACCGATGCGCGTATTCGGCGGATTTGATCGCCATGCAATCGCCCGAGAGCAGGTAGAAATGCGTGGCGCGCGGAAAGGCTTCCATCGCGGCGGTGAGCGTGTCGAGCGTGGCTTGCACCAGTGACCACTCGCCCCAGCCGCAGCGGATGCGTTTGCGCGGGAAGGCGACGTTGGGGTTGTCGCGCAGGGCCGCGGTGATCTGGGCGTAGTCTTCGGCGCTGGCGGAGGCGTCGAAATGGATCGCCATGTAATCGCCCACCGCGGTCAGCCGCTCGGCTTGCCGGATAATGGCCTCCGGATCCTTGTGGCACAGCAGGATATAGGCAATTTTCGCCATGCAGGATACCGAATGTCCTTGTCGCGGCCCGCTTGCATCGGCCTTTTGTCGTGGATCACCTTCCTAGTTAATCCTGAAGACCGATTGAATAAACAGCATTTCTTTGCTTTTTTGCACCGAGGTCTGACTGTTGCTCAAAACAGCCAACGCCAGCAGGAGGCAGGACGCGCATGGGTTTTCCCGGAACATGGATGACGGAAAGTGAGAGCATGGTGTACCGCGTGGTGCCAAAATGCGCCTGTTCGACCATTGGCCAGATCATGTATTATTCCGACCATGGCGAATTCTTTGACGGCGACATCCATGATGCCAAGTCGGGCATTCATAAATGGGCCTTGGATGGGTCGCAGGGGCCGATCACCGAGAATGTGACGGCGCGCAAATCCTATGCCTTTACCTGTGTGCGCAACCCTTACACGCGAATTCTGTCGTCTTTCTTTGACAAGATTTGCGGCATTCAGCGCAACGGGCGGCGCTATCGCGGCAATCTGGTGCCGCTGCTGGTGCAGAAATACGGGATAGACGTAGGCGGTGAGGACGGCAGGGAGGAGTTCGACCAGATCGCGAGTTTCCGGCGGTTCCTGCTGTTCGCCCGCGATACCATTCGTTGGCGGCGGCCAATGGACCCGGACATTCACTGGTCGGCGGTCTCGGGCCATGTCAGCACCTTTATCGTCAACGGCGGCACCTACGACCAGATCTTCTGGACCGAGCGGTTCAACGATGGGATGCAGCAGGTGCTCGATGCCGTGGACACGCCGCACCCCGTCGATCTGGCCGCGATCCCGCGCTTTAACGAGAGCGAGGGCCATGGGCCCAAGCGGGCGCATCCGGTCGAGGATTACTTTGACGATCTGTCGATGCATCTGATGCGCGAGATCTACAAACGCGACTTCGATCTGTTCAAATATGACTTCGACAACCCCGGCAATAAGCAACCCCTAGGGGAGATCGATTTGGATGAGGTGTACGCCAAGCTCGGTGACTGAGCGGCAGCATCTTGCACCGGGGCGGGGGGCGCTCTACATGCTTTGGCATGTCACAGGTCAAATCCAGTTCCAAATCCGATCCGAATTACAAGGTGATCGCCGAAAACCGCCGCGCGCGGTTTGATTACGCGATCGAAGAAGATATCGAATGCGGTATCATCCTTGAGGGATCCGAGGTGAAATCCCTACGCGAAGGCGGGGCGAATATCGCCGAGAGCTACGCCGCCGTGGAGGATGGCGAACTGTGGTTGGTGAACTCCTATGTGGCGCCCTACAAGCAGGCCAAGACCTTTCAACATGAGGAGCGCCGACGTCGGAAGCTTCTGGTGAGCCGCAAGCAGCTCGCTGACCTGTGGAACGCGACGCAACGCAAGGGCATGACGCTGGTGCCCTTGGTGATGTATTTCAACCATCGCGGCATGGCGAAGATCAAGATCGGCGTGGCCAAGGGTAAGAAGCTGCACGATAAGCGCGAGACGGCGGCCAAGCGCGATTGGTCGCGGCAGAAGCAGCGGTTGTTGAAAGATCACGGGTAAGACGCGCGGCAGGCCCGGAATCAAGCCGTAGGCGCCGGGCCATCGCCTGCCCGCCCATCACGCCAGAGGCGTGCCAGAATACACTAGGCGCACCTTTGGTGCGACCGGGCTGGCGATTTGGTGAAGCGGGCGCCTCCTTGACGGCACACATCAAAGTTGAACCATAAAGTGGTGCCAACAGCCCGTAGCATCGCCACCCCACGGGCAGGGGATGGCCCTCCTTACACCTCTCACCGCCCCCCTTCCACTTGCCAGCATCCCCTGCCGGTTATAGGCATGGGCAACGCCCGCGACGAAGGAGGCCCCCATGGCCGACGATCCCAAGACATTGGTGTCAACCGATTGGTTGGCTCAGCATCTGAAAGACCCGGACCTGCGCATCCTTGATGCCTCGTGGTATCTGCCCGACGCCGGGCGCGATCCGAAGGCGGAGTATGACGCCGCGCACATCCCCGGCGCGCGCTTTTTCGACATCGACGATATCTCTGACGCGCGCTCAGACCTGCCGCATATGGCTCCGCCGATCGAGAAATTCATGTCGCGGCTGCGCGCCATGGGTGTGGGTGACGGGCATCAGGTGGTGGTCTACGATGGCGCAGGCCTGATGTCGGCGGCCCGGGTCTGGTGGCTGTTCCGCCTGATGGGGCAAGAGAATGTCGCCGTGCTGGATGGCGGGTTGCCCAAATGGCAGGCCGAGGGGCGCGAGACTGAAGATATGCCGCCTGTCCCGCGCGACCGCCATATGACCGTGCGTTTCCAGAACCAATTGGTGCGCGACGTGACACAGGTGGCCCATGCCTCCAAACTCGGCGATCCGCAGATCGTCGACGCCCGTGCCGCAGCACGTTTCCGCGGCGATGCGCCTGAACCGCGCGAGGGGCTGCGCGCAGGCCATATTCCCGGCGCGCGTAACGTGCCCTTCACCGAATTGCTCAACGACGACAAGACGATGAAGACCCCCGAAGAGACCCGCGCCATTTTCGAGGCGGCGGGCGTGGACCTGTCGAAACCCGTCATCACCTCCTGCGGCTCGGGCATCACCGCCGCCGTGCTGGCGCTGGCGCTGGAGCGGCTGGGCCACCGCAAATGGTCGCTCTACGATGGCTCATGGGCGGAATGGGGCATGTTCCCCACCGTGCCCGTGGCCACCGGCGCGGCTTAACCTTTTACCGTTACCTTCCAACCGGAGAACCCAATGTTCGAGACGCTCAAGGCGCAACCCGCCGATAAGATCCTCGCCCTTGTACAGGCCTACCGCGAAGACCCGCGCGACACGAAGATCGACCTCGGCGTCGGTGTCTACAAAGACGCCAGCGGCAACACCCCGGTGATGCGCGCCGTCAAAGCCGCCGAACAGCGCATCTGGGAAAACCAAGACACCAAGGTCTACACCGGTCTGGCGGGTGATCCGACCTATACCAATGCGATGGCTGCGCTCGTTCTAGGCGATGCCGTGCCGCGCGGCGCGATTGCCGCTGCCGCCACCCCCGGTGGCACCGGTGCTGTGCGTCAGGCCTTTGAACTGGTGCGCATGGCCAACCCCGAAGCGCGGGTTTTCGTCTCTGATCCGACATGGCCGAACCACCTGTCGATCCTGTCCTATCTGGGCATGGAAGTGGTGAACTACCGCTATTTCGACAGCGCGACCGGCGGCGTGAACTTCGACGGCATGATCGAAGACCTCAAGACCGCCAAGAAAGGCGATGTGGTCCTGCTGCACGGCTGCTGCCACAACCCCACGGGCGCGAACCTCAACAGCGCGGAGTGGGACGCGGTGATCGAAGTGCTGCAAAGCACCGGTGCCGTGCCGATGATCGACATCGCCTATCAGGGATTTGGCGACGGGTTGGAGGCGGATGCCGCTGCGACGCGCAAAGTGGCCGCCTCGGTGCCTGAGTGCCTGATCGCGGCAAGCTGCTCTAAGAACTTCGGCATCTACCGCGAACGGACCGGCATTCTGATGCTGGTGGCTGCCGAGGCGGCGCAGGGGCTGAACCAAGCCACTTTGGCCTTTCTCAACCGCCAGAACTACAGCTTCCCGCCCGATCACGGCGCGCGGATCGTGTCGACCATCCTGACCGATGACGAGCTCAAGGCCGATTGGATGGCCGAGCTTGAGGATGTTCGCAACGCCATGCTGGGTCTGCGTGAGCAACTGGCGGGTGAGTTGCAGAAACTTTCCGGATCGGACCGCTTTGGCTTCCTTGCCCAGCACCGGGGCATGTTCTCGCGGCTTGGCACCACGCCGGATAAGGTCGACGCGCTGCGCGAAAAACATGGCATCTATATGGTTGGCGACAGCCGTATGAACATTGCCGGACTGAACCAGAACAGCGTGCCCATCCTTGCCCGTGCGATCATCGACGTCGGCATCTAATCGCGCTCCGGGCCGCGCATGTCGCGGCCCGATCAGCCTTCGATTGTTGCGGAACAATCGCCCTATGCCTCTATTCTGGCCTCTTTTAATCAAAACTTGGTCGAAATGGCATGTTTGGATAGCTTGAGTGAAAACTCAGGGTCGGGCCAATTTTAGAATCATTCTTACATTGCATCCGCTTGGATGTGAGCTTGCCAGCGGTAGAGCTGGTAATCGTGACAGCCACGCTTGTCACCGTGTTGGGCTATTGGGTGCGCGGGCATAGCAGTCTGCCCGGTAAACATTGGTTTTTGCTGGCCATTCTGGCCATGGATTTCTGGCTTTTGTCGGTCGGGGTCGAGCTTTCCGCCACCTCTGCCGCCTGCGCATTTGGGGTCAGCCGTTGGGCGTGGATCGGCTTCGTGCTGCTGCCGACCTTCTGGGCTTTCTTCCTCTATGAGTATGCGCTCGGGGCCAAGGTGCCGCGATGGCTCGTGCCGCTTTGCGCGGGGCTTGCGCCTGCGCTGATCACCCTCGCCGCGGTGACGAGCGGTTGGCATGAGAAGTTCTATGGCCCCGAAACCAAGTGGTTGCTGAGCGCAGAGGGGGCCTATGTCCAATCCGACCACGGCCCGCTGTTCTTCATCGCGATCACCTATCTTTACATGGTCATCATGGCGGCGGCGGTCGTGGCGGGGCGGGCGGTGCGTTCGGCAAACCCGGCGGTGCGCAGCTTTTTCCTCAAGCTTTTTGCCGCGACGCTGATCCCCATGGTGGCCAATCTGGCCTATATCTTGGGCGGCATCACCCTGTTCAACACCGACCCGACGCCTTTCTCATTCGCGCTTTCGCTGACGCTGGTGGTCTGGCTGGTGGCCGATAACCGCTGGATCGACGTGAACGCAATCGCGCGCGAGCTGTTGTTCTACAACAGCACCGATCCGGTTTTTGTGGTCGACCCGAGCGGCGCTGCGATTGAGACCAATCCAGCCGCCGCCGACCTCTTGCGTCGGGAGGCCGACCCCGAGGCCCCGCTGAGCGCCTTTGGGGAGTTGGGGCCGATCATCCGCTATCTCGCGGCCCATGGCAGCCTGCCCGATGTGACCGATATCCAATTGGGCCACCGCCATTTCGCCGTGCGCGCCCATGCGATTTCTCTGGGTGCGGGGCAGAAACAGGTGGGCTGGGCCGTGGCGCTTTTGGATGTGACCGTGCAGAAGATCGCCGCCGAAAAGGCCATCGCCGCCGAACAGATGCAGGCGCAGTTCCTCGCTACGGTCAGCCATGAGCTGCGCACCCCGCTGACGGTCATCAACGGCGCGCTTGGCCTGTTGTTGCAGGGCGGGGCCAAGGTGAGTGATGCGCAAAAGGCGCGTCTGCTGGCAAAGGCCGCGGGCAGCTCCGAGACGCTGACGACTTTGGTCAATGATCTGATCGACACCCAAAGCCTCAGCAGTGCCGAGTTCAGCATCGACCTGCAGCCTGCCGCTCTCGCCCCGCTGGTGCAAAAGGCCGTGGCCCGGGCGGAGAGCCTGCAACCGGAGAAGGATATCCGCTTCCGCTGCGAGATGCCCAAGGCGGTGCTGACGGTCCAAGCCGATGCAGAGCGGTTGGGGCAGGTCTTTGGCAACGTGCTGTCGAATGCGGTGAAATTCTCTGCCCCGGGCGGGCAGGTGGAGGTCAGCCTACAGCAGTCCGAAGGCATGGCGCATGTGCAGGTCAGCGACAGCGGCTGTGGCATCCCCCCGGGCGCGGAAGAGCAGGTCTTTGCGCCCTTTTCGCAGGTCGACGGCTCCGACACCAAGGTCGCCTATGGCAGCGGTCTGGGGATGCATATCACCCGGCAGATTTTGGACCGGCACGGCGGCAGCATCCGCTATGTCAGCGCCCCGGGTGTCGGCACGACCTTTACCATTTCTTTACCCCTAGTGGCCTAACGCAAACCGCCCGGCCATTGCGGGCCGGGCGGTCAATTGTTTGACGATGTCGCTGGGGCTTAGCCCTTGGCGAACTCGGGGTAGGCTTCCATCCCCAGTTCGGACATGTCCAGACCGGTGATCTCGGCCTCTTCGCTGACGCGGATGCCACCGGCGGCTTTCAGGATCAGCCAGACAACGAAGCTGACGATGAAGACAAAGAGGCCAACCGCGGCGAAGCCGATGATCTGTGTGACGAAGGATGTACCTTCGGTATAGACCGGCACGACCAGCGTGCCCCAGAAACCGGCGATCAGGTGAACCGGGATCGCGCCGACCACGTCGTCGATCTTGAACTTGTCGAGCATCGGCACGGTCAGCACCACGATGACACCACCCACGGCACCGATCCAAAGCGCACCAAACAGCGTCGGGTCAAGCGGCCCTGCGGTGATCGAGACGAGACCGGCCAGCGCGCCGTTCAGCACCATGGTCAGGTCGACTTTCTTGTACATCACCTGCGTCAGGATCAGCGCGGCGACGGCACCGGCGGCAGCGGCCATGTTGGTGTTGGCAAAGATCTGCGCCACGGCGTCCACGTCTTCGATGGTGCCCATGGCAAGCTGCGACGCACCGTTAAAGCCGAACCAGCCCATCCACAGGATGAACGTGCCCAAAGTGGCGAGCGCAAGGTTGGAACCCGGCATCGGCACAACGCGGCCATCCTTGCCGTATTTACCCAAACGCGGCCCCAGAACGATGGCCCCGGCGAGGGCGGCGAAACCACCAGCGGCGTGCACGAGGGTCGAGCCGGCGAAGTCGCTGAAGCCCATGGCGGAAAGGAAACCGCCGCCCCACTGCCACGACGCTTCGATCGGGTAGATGAAGCCGGTCAGCACGACCACGAAGATCAGGAAGGGCCACAGCTTGATCCGCTCGGCCAGCGCACCCGACACGATGGAGGCGGTGGTGGCGCAGAACATCAGCTGAAAGAAGAAGTCGGAGGCGTTGGAATAGCCGCCTGCGTCGATCTCGGTCTTGATGTCCTTGGTCGCGAAGGTGCCAAAGACGCCTTCCATGATCCAATTGCCGTCACCGGGATACATGATGTTATAGCCCACCAGCCAATACATGACCGCGGCAAGCGCAAAGAGGCCCATGTTCTTGGTCAGCTGCGTGGTGACGTTCTTGGAACGCACCAGCCCCGCCTCCAGCATGGCGAAACCCGCCGCCATCCAGAAGACGAGGAAGCCGCCGATCAGGAAAAGCAGGGTGTTGAAGATGAAGGTCGTATCCGCCAGCGTCGCGTATTCCGCGTCCTGTGCCAGCGCCAGCCCGGGCAGGGCGCTGACCGCCGCTGCGAGGGGAAGTATTAAGATGGGTTTCATATGGTCGTTTCCTGTCTGCGGGTCCGAATGCGTGCTTACCGAAGCGGGCGGCTGCCCGTGCAGCATGAGAAAACCGGATATCGGACACTCTTGGACAGGTTTGCCTGCCATATTTGCGCCATTGCGTGGCAGTGCCGCCTAAAAAGCGGGCGCAGGCTGGAATCTGCCTATAAATTAATCAGACATTTGACGCCGATTGGACCTTGCAGCGCTAAACAAACCGCTGCAGTCAGGCTAAAGTGGCGAAAATAGGGCCGAGCAGGCGATATTATGACCGACAAGAACAAGCGCAAACGCCCTTTGGTGGCCGACAAGCGGTATCCCGGTAAGGCCAAACCCAAGGCCAAGACCGCGGCGCGAAGCAAGCCGGCCACGCGCAAGGCCGCGCCCGCCCGCCGCAAAGCCGCCCGTCCCAAACGCCCCCGGCGCGGCGGTATCCTCGGCTTTTTTGCGGGGGTGGCCCGTTGGATTTGGCGGCTGATCTGGACCATCACATGGCGGGTGAGCCTTGTGATCTTCCTCGTGCTCGCCTTGGCCGTTGGCTATATCTACACCACGATCCCGCCGCTCGAAGCGCTGCTGGATGGCCGCGCGCGTGGCTCTGTCACCATGCTCGACCGTGAGGGAGAGGTCTTTGCTTGGCGCGGCGACCAGTTTGGCGGCGTGGTCTCGGCGGAATCGGTCTCCAAACATCTGCGAAACGCGGTCATCGCCACCGAGGACAAGCGATTCTATCGCCATCTGGGCGTCAGCCCGCGGGGCATCGCCTCGGCTGTGCGCATCAACCTGAGCGAGGGGCGCGGGCCGCTTTCCGGCCACGGCGGTTCGACCATCACCCAGCAGACAGCCAAACTGCTCTGTCTGGGCGAGCCCTATGACCCCAGCAGTGGCATGACGGAAAAGGAATATGAGGCGGAATGCCGTCGTTCGTCCTTGGGCCGCAAAGCCAAGGAAGCGCTCTTTGCCATCGCGATGGAGCTGAAATACACTAAGAACGACATCCTCTCGATCTACCTTAACCGCGCCTATATGGGCGGCGGTGCCTTCGGGGCAGAGGCCGCGGCGCAGCGGTTCTTTGGCAAGCCCGCAGCGGCCCTCTCGCCCGCCGAAGGCGCGATGCTGGCCGGTCTTCTGACCGCGCCCACGACGCTTTCGCCCACCAACAATCTGGACCGGTCGCAAAGCCGCGCCGCCACGGTGATCCGCCTGATGGAAGAGCAGGGCTATCTCTCTGCCGCCGAGGCTGATGAGGCCATCGCCAACCCCGCGCAACTGTCCGAGGCGGCAGAGGCCGAGGCGGGCGGTTACTTTGCCGACTGGGTCATGTCTTCGGGGCCGGAGTTCTTTACCCGCAACACCACCGAAGACGTGATCATCAAGACCACCCTTGATCAGCGCATCCAACGCGCGGCTGAGGAGGGTTTGAAATGGGTGTTTGAGAATAAGGTCCGCGAAGGCTCCAAGGCGCAGGCGGCGATCGTGGTGATGTCCTCCGATGGCGCGGTGCGTGCGCTTGTGGGCGGACGCAAGACCAAGGTCGCGGGCGCCTTCAACCGCGCCACGCAGGCGATGCGTCAGACCGGCTCGGCCTTCAAACCCTTCATCTATGCCGCGGCGCTTGATCTGGGCTATTCACCCGATGACATCATCGTGGATGAGCCCTATTGCCTGAACATTCCCGGCTCGGGGCAATGGTGCCCCAAAAACTACACCAAGAGTTTCAAGGGGCCGGTGACCCTGACCGAGGCGCTGAAAAGCTCGCTGAACATTCCGGCGGTAAAAGTCTCGGAAAGCGTGGGCCGCGAAACGGTGAGTTCGGTCGCCACCCAGTTCGGCATCAAAAGCGATCTGGCCGCCGGTCCGGCGCTGGCGCTTGGCGCATCGGAGAGCACCCTGCTTGAAATGACCGGCGCCTATGCCGGTATCCTCAACGGCGGCTCATCGGTGACGCCCTACGGGTTGGTCGACCTGCGCCTTCTGGGCGAGACGGAGCCGCTGATGGGCACCGGCGGTGGCATCAACGAACGTGTGATCCAAGAAGATGCCGCGCGCCAGTTGGTCTATATGATGGAAAAGGTGATCTCCGAAGGGACCGGCCAGCGCGCCAAGTTTGGCGGGCGGCAACTGGCGGGCAAGACCGGCACCACCTCGGCCAATAAGGATGCTTGGTTTGTGGGCTTCTCGGCGGATTATGTGGCCGGGGTCTGGATGGGCTATGACGACAATACGCCGCTTACCGGGGTCACGGGCGGCGGCCTGCCCGCAGAGATCTGGCGCGAAACCATGAGCCGCGTGCATGAGGGGATGCCCCTCAAGGAGTTGCCGATGCAGGCGCCCGCCCCGCCCAGCAACCTGAGCGAGGCACAGCCCGAACCGCAGCCACAGCCGCAACCCCAAGGCGGTGGCAACCAAGGCGGCGGCGCGGACAATGTGATCGACAGGGTTCTGCGCGATATCTTTGGCGGCGGCAGCAGCGGCAGCGGGGCCAGCGCGCCCGCGCCGAACTTCCTTGACCGCTGAGGCGGTCGGGGACGGGCCGAAAAATCAATAGCATTGGGTTGTTAAACTCAGTATCAATTCCCCAAAGGCGGGAAGGTGCTGCGCGCGTGGCGGGCAGCGTTGAAGGGGTTTGATGCAAAGCGATGTGGTGAACAGGGGGCTGTCCGAGCTGCGTCGCGTGCGCAGGCGCAGCCGCGGGCTTTATTGGGCGGTGGCCCTGTTCAGCCTTTTTGCCAATATGCTCATGCTCACTGGCCCGCTCTATATGTTGCAGGTCTACGACCGCGTGCTCGGCTCTGGGTCAGAGGAAACGCTGATCGCCCTCTCGGTTCTCGTCGTCTTTCTCTATGCGGTGATGGGGCTTTTGGACTACACGCGCGGTCGGATCATGGCGCGGGTGGGGGCGCGGTTTCAATCCGATCTCGACCGGCGGGTCTTCGACGCGGTGGTGCGCAAATCCGCCGTGGCGCCGGATGTGAAAACCAACGCGGGCCTTGCCGATCTCGAAGCCGTGCAGCGCCTCATGACCTCCCCGGTGCTGATGGCCGCCTTTGACGCGCCATGGGCGCCGATCTTCTTTGCCGCGATCTTCCTGTTCCACCCGATGCTGGGCTGGCTGGCCTTGGGCGGTGCCGCCGTGCTGGTGGCAATCGCGGTGGCCAATCAGATGCTGTCGCGCGAAAGCCAAGCCCGGGCTGGCATCTCGGGGCAGGTGGCGGATGCCATGTCGGGCCAGATCAGGGTCGAGGCCGAGATGGTGCAGGCCATGGGCATGCGCGATGCCGCCTTTACCCGCTGGCAGCAGGCCCGGGGGCAGGCGCTGGCGCAGCAGGTGAAATCGACCGACGTGGGCGGCACCTTTACCGCGATGACCAAGACGCTGCGGTTGTTTCTGCAATCCGCCATGCTGGGCCTCGGTGCTTGGCTGGTCTTGAAAAACCAGATGACGCCGGGCGCGATGATCGCAGGCTCAATCCTTTTGGGCCGGGCGCTGGCGCCGGTGGAACTGGCGTTGAACCAATGGCCGGTGGTGCAGCGGGGCCGGGCCGGTTGGGCTAATCTGGCGCAGCTTCTGGGTGCGGTGGGGGAGGAGCCCGCGCGCACCGCCCTGCCACAGCCAAAGGCAAAACTCGCCGCAAAGGCACTGACCGTCGTGGCACCGGGTGAGAAACAGGCGGCACTCAAGTCAATCAACTTCACCGTGGAGCCGGGGCAAGCGGTTGGCGTGATCGGCCCCTCGGGGGCGGGGAAATCGACCTTGGCCCGCACGCTCACCGGGGTCTGGCCGCCTGCGGGCGGCTCTATCCGCCTCGACGGGGCCGCGCTGGAGCATTACGGGAGCGAGACCTTGGGGCGGCATATCGGATATCTGCCGCAGCGCGTTCAGCTGTTCGACGGCACCATTGCCGAGAATATCGCCCGGCTCTCGCCCGATCCCGACGACGCCAAAGTGGTCAAGGCGGCCAAGATGGCGGCGGCCCATGAGATGATCCTCGAATTCCCGCAAGGCTATGACACGCCCATCCGCGCGGGGCAGGTGCGGCTTTCGGGCGGGCAGATGCAGCGGATCGGGCTCGCGCGGGCGCTGTATGATGACCCGGTGATCGTCGTGCTGGATGAGCCGAACTCGAACCTCGACAATACCGGCTCTCAGGCGCTGAACCACGCGATCCGACAGATGAAGGCCAGCGGGCGGTCCGTGCTGATCATGGCGCATCGCCCGGCGGCCATTCAGGAATGCGACACGCTGCTGGTGCTGGATAACGGCATGCGCAAAGCCTTTGGCCCCAAGGATGAGGTGCTGGCCGGGATGGTGCAAAACCACCGCGAGATCCAGAAAGCGCCCGCGCGCTCGGGGGGCGTGGTATGAACGCCCGTGAGGACAAGCGCTGGTCGGCGGCGCGGCCCCTGATCCTTGGGTTCATCGGGCTGCTCCTGCTCTTCGGCGGTTTTGGCACATGGGCGGTGACCAGCCAAATCGCCGGGGCGGTCGTGGCCTCGGGCCGGATCGAAGTCGACCGAAACCGGCAGATCGTCCAGCATGAGACCGGCGGCGTGGTGGCCGACATCCTTGTGGATGAGGGCGACAGCATCGCCGCCGGGGATGTGCTGCTGCGGCTGGATGCGGAACAACTCACCTCGCAATTGGCCATTGTCGAAGGGCAGCTTTACGAGCTTATGGCCCGGCGTGGGCGGCTAGAAGCGCAGCGCGATGAGGTTGAGACGGTCACTTTCGACGAAGAGTTGCTGACCGCCGGGGCGACGAACCCTGACGTGCAGGAATTGGTGGACGGGCAGCGCAACCTCTTTGACGCGCGCCGCGTCAGCGTGGCGCAAGAGCTTGAGCAATTGGGCAAGCGCCGGGCGCAGATCAACGCGCAAATCCGCGGGGTCGACGCGCAGGAGGCCGCGCTTTCGCGGCAGTTGGAGCTGATTGAAGAGGAATTGGCCAATCAGCAATCGCTGCTGGACCGGGGCCTGACGCAGGCCTCTGCCGTCCTGACGCTGATGCGCGAACAGGCCCGCCTGCGCGGCCAAATCGGAGAGCTGTCGGCGCAAAAGGCGCAGTCGCAAGAGCGTGTGACCGAGATCGACATCGAACGGCTGAAACTGCGCTCCGCCGGGCGGGAAGAGGCGATCACCCAGTTGCGCGATCTGCGCTACCGTGAGTTGGAGATGGCCGAGCAGCGCCGCGCGCTTAGGGCTGAGATCGACCGCCTTGATATCCGCGCGCCGGTGTCGGGGGTGATCTATGGCATGCAGGTGCAAACCCCGCGTTCCGTCGTGCGCGCGGCGGAGCCGCTGATGTATCTCGTTCCGCAGGACCGTCCGCTGATCATCGCCTCGCAAGTGCAGACCATTCACATCGATCAGGTCGCCGTGGGCCAAGAGGTGAACCTGCGTCTTTCGGCGCTGAACCAGCGCACCACGCCGGAACTGGTGGGCAAGGTCTTGCAGGTCTCTGCCGATTCCATCGAGGATGACGCCACCGGTCAGAGCTATTACCGGGCCGAGATCGCGCTGAACCCCGGTGAGACGGATAAGCTTGAGGCGGGCACCATCCTCCTCCCCGGCATGCCGGTTGAGGCTTTCATCCGCACCGGGGAGCGCTCTCCCATGGCCTATTTGCTGAAACCGATGGCCGACTATTTCGCCCGTGCCTTCCGCGAAAGCTGAGGCCGGGCAGGTGGCAAAGGGGCTTTCCCTTGGCGCGGCGGGCGGTTAGCGTCCGCCCAGAACCGCAACCAAAGGAAGCCCGTCATGTCCCTGACCGCCCGCCTTGCCGAACTCGGCATCACCCTGCCCGACGCGCCCGCACCCGCTGCGAACTATGTGCCCTTCGTGGTCACCGGCGATACCGTCTATGTCTCGGGCCAGATCTCCAACGGGCCGGATGGGTTGATCACCGGGCGTTTGGGCGCTGATATGGACGTCGACGCCGGTGCCGCCGCCGCGCGCAGCTGTGCGCTGAGCCTTCTGGCGCAGGTCCGCGCCGCCTGTGATGGCGATCTGGACCGGCTTAAACGGGTGGTGAAACTGACTGGCTTCGTGAACTCCACCGCCGATTTCACCGACCAGCCCAAGGTGATCAACGGCGCCTCTGACTTCATGGTAGAGGCGTTGGGCGATGCGGGTCGTCACGCCCGCTCGGCGGTTTCTGCCGCATCGCTGCCGCTGGGTGTCGCCGTCGAAATCGAAGGCATCTTTGAGATCGAATGACCCTTCCTGCCGCCTTTTTGAACATTCCGCTGGCGCATCGCGCGCTGCATGACCTCGCCGCTGGACGGCCCGAAAACAGCCGCGCCGCCGTGCGCGCGGCTGTCGATGCGGGGCTAGGCATCGAGATCGACCTGCAACTCAGCGCCGATGGCAAGCCGATGGTGTTCCACGATTACGGGTTGGAACGGCTGACGGCAGAGCAGGGCGCGGTTCGGCTGCGCGACGCAAGTGCCCTTGCCGCGATCCCGCTAAAGGGCGGTGATGAGGGGATTCCGACGCTTGAGGACATCCTCGACCTCGTTGCCGGGCGCGTGCCGCTCTTGGTGGAGTTCAAGGATCAGGATGGTGCCATGGGGCCGGATGTCGGTGCGCTTGAGGCCGCCGCGGCGGAACTGCTTGGCCGCTACCGCGGTGATCTGGCGGTCATGTCCTTCAACCCGCATTCGGTGCGCGCGCTGGCCCGGCTTTTGCCCGAGGTGCCGCGCGGCCTGACCACCAGCGCCTATCGCCCCGATGAATGGCCGCTGCCCGCCGCGACCTGTGACCGGCTGCGCGAGATTCCCGATTACGCCGACAGCGGGTCTTGTTTCATCAGCCATGAGGCCGACGATCTGAGCCGCCCCCGCGTGGCGGAACTCAAGGCCGAAGGGGCGGCGGTGCTCTGCTGGACGATCCGCAGCCAAGCGGAGGAAGAGATCGCGCGTCAGGTGGCGCAGAACGTGACCTTTGAGGATTATCTGCCGCGCCCGCGCCCTTGATCTGCGAGGCCGAGGCCACACATAGGACCCAAGGCAGGCAAGGCTCAGATGAACGCGCAGGAAATCGAGATTACCGTGGTGCCGGAATTGGCGCAGATCGGCCAAGAGGATTGGGGCGCCTGCGCCTGTCCCGAGGCCGCGGATGGGGGCCGTCCGCGCGACCCTTTCACCACCTATCGCTTCCTCTCGGCGCTTGAGCGCAGCGGCTCGGTCGGCCCCGGCACCGGCTGGCAGCCGCAGTATCTGGTGGCGCGGATCGCAGGCCAAGTGATCGCCGTCGCGCCGATGTATGCCAAATCCCACAGCCAAGGCGAATATATCTTCGATCACAACTGGGCCCACGCCTATGAGCGCGCGGGCGGGCGCTATTACCCGAAACTCCAGATCGCGGTGCCGCATACCCCCGCCACCGGGCGGCGTTTTCTGGTGCGGCCCGGGTTCGAAGAGGCGGGCACCGCCGCGCTGGTTCAAGGCGCGGTGCAGCTGACCGACAACAACGCGCTGTCGTCGCTGCATGTGACCTTTTGCACCGAGGGCGAAGTCGCGCGGGCCGAAGAGCTTGGCCTGATGAGCCGCAAGAGCCAGCAATTCCATTGGCACAACCGCGATTATGCGGATTTCGATGGGTTCCTCGCCAGCCTGTCCTCGCGCAAGCGCAAGAACATCCGCAAGGAACGCGCGCATGCGCAGGATTTCGGCGGCACGATCCATACCTTCACCGGTGACCAGATCGAGCCGGAACATTGGGATGCCTTTTGGCAGTTCTACCAAGACACCGGCGCGCGGAAATGGGGCTCACCCTATCTCACGCGGGAATTCTTTGACCATGCGCAGGAAAGCCTGCGCGACGATATCGCATTGGTGCTGGCCGAACGTGACGGGCGTTGGGTGGCCGGGGCGCTGAACTTTATCGGGCGCGAGACACTCTTTGGCCGCTACTGGGGCTGTACCGAACATCACCCCTTTTTGCATTTCGAACTATGCTACTATCGCGCCATGGATTTCGCCATCGCCCATGGGCTTGCCCGTGTCGAGGCGGGCGCGCAGGGCGAACACAAGCTCGCGCGGGGCTATCTGCCTTCGCCCACATGGTCGCTGCATTGGATGCGCGACCCGGGCTTTGCCGCCGCCGTGGGGGAGTATCTGCAGGCCGAACGCGACGCCGTGGACGAAGAGATCAGCGTGCTGACCGACTACGGACCTTTCAAAAAGACGACGATCGAGGAACAAGAATGACCGAGAGATTGAGCATCGAGACCCGCAAGACGCTGCTGCAACCGCTGTTCAACACGGGCTGGGAAATGGTCGAAGGCCGGGATGCGATCCACAAGACGTTCAAGTTCAGTGACTTCGTCGAAGCCATTGGCTGGATGACAAGGGTAGCAATCTGGGCGGAAAAATGGAATCACCATCCGGAATGGAGCAACGTTTACAACCGGGTGGAGGTAACGTTGATCACCCATGACGTGGATGGGCTCAGCTCGCTCGACGCGAAGCTGGCGCGTAAGATGGATGGTCTCTTTGGGGCCGGCAAAGACTGACGGAGAGACCGGATGCAAGATTTGTTTGAAACCGAGTTGTGGCAGGGCAAGACAGTTGCCGATCTGCTGACGCTGGAGTTCTTGGCCAGCGCGGCGGGATCGGTGATCGCCGCGATTGCCATTCTGCTGCTGGGCTGGGTCATCTCAAGCTGGCTGCAACACCGGGTCGAGAATCTGGGCAAACGGCATAAGCATCTCGATGAGATGCTGTTCGAATTCCTCGCCTCCATCGTGCGCTATGTGGTGCTGGGTTTCACCGTTCTCTTTGTCCTCAATACCTTCGGGGTCAAAACGACCTCGGTCGTGGCAGTCATCGGTGCGGCGGGTCTGGCGATTGGTCTGGCCCTGCAAGGCACCCTGTCGAACGTGGCCGCGGGCGCCGTCATGCTGATCCTGTTCCGCCCGATCAAGATCGGCGATTTCGTCGTGATCGCGGGCGAGATGGGGACGATCAAACAGATCAACCTGAACTACACGGTTCTCGCCGATCTCAGCAATGTGCAGGTCATCGTGCCGAACTCCGAGGTTTGGGGCAATGTGATTACCAACTATTCGGTCAACCCGACGCGCCGGGCGGAGTGGACCTTTGGCGTGGGCTATGGCGCGAACCTCAAGACCGCCGAGGATATCATCCGCAGCACGATCATGTCGGATGAGCGCGCGCATACGGATCCCGAGCCCTTCATTCAGGTGAACAATCTCAACGACAGTTCGGTGGATTTCCTCGTGCGGGTCTGGTGCAGCGCGGACGATTACTTTGCCTTCAAGGCCGATATGACCCGCAAGGTCAAAGAGGCGTTGGATGAGGGCGGGGTGGATATCCCCTTCCCCACGCGCACGATCGTTCAGGCGGCGGAGTAAGGCTTCTGAAGGGGCGATGCCCGGTGTGCCACCGGGCGGATCGTAGCAAGGGCAGCGCCTGATCCGCTTAGCCGCTGCCCGTCACTCTACATATTGTCCAACAGCGCTTCGCCGCCGGAAATCTCGCAGGTGCCTGCGCTTTCTTCGGGCTGCCAGAGCGTCACCTTCCCGTCTTCGACCAGCATCGCATAGCGTTTTGACCGGCCCACCAGCCCGGCGCCCTCGGCGTCGAACTCCATGCCGATGGCGCGGGTGAATGCGCTGCTTGCGTCGGCGAGCATGGTGATCCCGGCCTCGGTTGCGCCGGTCGCCTCGCCCCAAGCCTTCATCACGAAAGGATCGTTGCAGGAGATGCAGATCACCTCATCCACGCCCTTGGCGTCGAACCGATCCTTGGTGCGCACGAAGCTGGGCACATGGGCAGAGTGGCAGGTCGGCGTGAAGGCGCCCGGCACGGCAAAGATCACCACTTTGCGGCCTTTGACCTTGTCGGCCATCTGCACCGGTTCGGGCCCATCGGCGCCCATCTGAACCAGTTTCGCGTCTGGCAATGTCGAACCTTGAGAAATCGTCATGGGATAGCCTCTCCTGTCATTGCGGTTGTCTTGGGGCCAGATATAGGCTTTGACCGCGACTGAGACCAGATCAATCGGGGGGTGGCAGATGCAGCATGTGGTGGTGATCGGAGCCGGGCAGGCGGGGGCGTCATGCGTGGCAAAACTGCGGAGCGGCGGGTTCGAGGGGAAAATCACCCTCATCGGCGCCGAGCCGTGCCCCCCTTACCAACGCCCGCCCCTGTCCAAAGGCTACCTGCTGGGGGAGATGAGCCAAGAGCGTCTCTTGCTCCGGCCCGAGGCATTCTACGCCGATCAGGGGATCACGCTGAAGACCGACTGCCGCGTCACGGCGATTGACCCAGAGGCGCGGGTGCTGAGCACCTCCGACGGGGCTGTCGCCTATGACGAACTGGTGCTCGCCACCGGCTCGACCCCGCGCCGCTTGCCCGCCGCGATTGGCGGGGCGCTGGAGGGTGTCTTTACCGTGCGCGATCTGGCGGATGTCGATGCCATGGCCCCGCGTTTCGTGAGAGGTGCGAAAGTGCTGATCGTCGGCGGCGGTTATATCGGGCTGGAGGCGGCAGCGGTCGCGGCCAAGCTGGGGCTTGAGGTCACGCTGGTGGAAATGGCCGACCGGATCCTGCAACGGGTCGCGGCGCCGGAGACCAGCGATTATTTCCGCGCCCTGCACGAAAGCCACGGCGTGCGCCTGCGCGAAGGCGTTGGGCTGGAGCGGCTCTTGGGCGAGGGCCATGTCACCGGCGCACGGCTGAGCGACGGCACAGAGATCGCCGCCGATTTCGTCATCACTGGCGTCGGCATTGAGCCCGACATCGCGCTGGCCGCCAGCGCGGGGGTCGAGATCGACAACGGCATCAAGGTCGACGCGCAGGGGCGCACGAACCTGCCTAGCATCTGGGCGGCAGGAGACTGCACCTCATTCCCCTATCGCGGCGGGCGCATCCGTCTGGAAAGCGTGCCGAACGCCATCGAACAGGCCGAGGTCGTGGCCGAAAACATCCTCGGCGCGGGCAAGGAATATGTCGCCAAACCGTGGTTCTGGTCTGACCAATACGATGTGAAGCTGCAAATCGCCGGGCTGAACGCAGGCTATGACCGCGTCCTCACCCGCCGGGGCGCGGGCAGCGCGTCCTTCTGGTATTACCGCGGTGAGACTTTGCTGGCCGTCGATGCCGCAAATGATCCACGGGGCTATATGGTCGGCAAACGGTTGATTGAGGCCGGCAAATCGCCCGATCCTGCCTTGGTTGCGGACCCTCAGACGGACCTCAAGGCGCTGCTGCGGGCATGAGGATCATCGCTGGGAAATACCGGGGCCGCCCGCTGGCGGCACTTGGCAAGGGCGACGCCGGGGCGCATCTGCGCCCGACCTCGGACCGGGTGCGCGAAAGCCTTTTCTCGATGCTGACCCATCACGACGTGATCAAAGGCGCGCGGGTGCTGGACCTCTTTGCAGGCACCGGCGCGCTTGGGTTCGAGGCACTGTCGCGCGGGGCCGCATCGGTTTGTTTCGTCGAAAATGGCCGCAGCGGGCAGCGGCTGATCGGGGAGAATATCCGCAAGCTGGACACGGCGGCGGACACCCAACTGCTGCGCCATGATGCCACGCGGCTGGGGCCGTGGACGCAGGCGGCTTTCGATCTGGTCTTTCTCGACCCGCCCTATGGCAAGTCCATGGGGCAAAAGGCGCTTGCCGCGGCGGCCGAAGGCGGCTGGCTCGCCCCCGGGGCGATGGTTGTCTGGGAGGAAAGCGCCCCCATGCAGGCGCCCGAGGGATTCGCCCGGATCGACACGCGCAAATATGGCGATACCCATGTGACCCTGTTGGAAAGGGCCACCAATTAACGGGATTTCGCAGGTTCAGCCCGCCTGAGGTTGTACCTTGTCTTTTCCGACAAAATAAGTCACCTATTGCCCGAAGGCCCGATACGCCCTGTGTCGGGACCGTGGTGATTTTCAAGGAAGGACATCCGATGCGCCTCAAAGCGTCCACGGCCATTGCGCTGATCACATTCGCCGCCGCCCCGGCATTCGCCCAAGGCAAGGCCGAGGTGCTGGACACCTATGCCGACATCGCGCAGGCTGGATACGAAGACAGTCTGACCACCGCGCAGACCCTGCAAGCCGCCGTCGAGACGCTGATCGCCTCCCCCTCTGCCGAGGCGCTTCAGGCGGCGAAAACCGCATGGCTGGCCGCCCGCGTGCCCTACCAGCAGACCGAGGTGTTCCGCTTTGGCAATGCCATCGTCGATGACTGGGAAGGCAAGGTAAACGCATGGCCGCTGGACGAAGGTCTGATTGACTATGTCGACGCCTCCTATGGCGGTGAGACGGATGAGAACCAACTGGCGGTTCTGAACGTCATCGCCAACCCGACCTTCACGCTCGGCGGGGAAGAGGTGGACGCCACCGAGATCACCCCCGCACTGCTCGAAGGGCAGTTGCATGAGGCGGGCGCGGTCGAGGCCAATGTCGCCACCGGCTACCATGCCATCGAATTTCTGCTCTGGGGCCAAGACCTGAACGGCACCGACCACGGCGCGGGCGACCGTCCTTGGACCGATTACGCAGCGGGCGACGACTGCACCGGCGGCAATTGCGACCGCCGTGGGCAATACCTCAAGGCCGCCACCGATCTCTTGGTCAGCGATCTGGAATGGATGGCCGGTCAATGGGCCGAAGGCGGCGAGGCACGCGCCGCCGTGCTGGCCGACGAAGACGCCGGGATCGACGCGATCCTGACCGGCATGGGCTCGCTCTCCTACGGCGAACAGGCCGGGGAGCGGATGAAGCTGGGCGTCATGCTGAACGATCCCGAGGAAGAGCATGATTGCTTCTCGGACAACACCCACAACAGCCACTACTACGACGGTCTGGGCGTGCGGAACGTCTATCTGGGCGAATACCTGCGCGTCGATGGGCGTGTGGTCTCGGGCGCGTCGCTGTCCGATCTGGTGGCCAGTGCCGACGCGGGTGTCGACGAAGACCTGCGCGCCAAGCTGAACGCTTCCATGGTGGAGCTGGGCCAGATCAAGACCGCCGCCGAAGCGGGTTTCAGCTATGACATGATGCTTGAGCGTGGCAATGCCGAGGGCGAGGCGCTGATCATGGGCGCGGTCGACGCGCTGGTGAACCAGACGCGCGCCATCGAACGCGCAGTGACGGCTCTGGGCGGTGACGAGATCGCCTTTGAAGGCTCCGACAGCCTCGACGCGCCGGAGGCCGTCTTCCAGTAATCCTAAACTTTCCCCCGGGCCGCGCTGTCGCGGCCCGGGGCCAGCCAAGGAATACGCAACACCATGATTGTTTGTCACTGTCAGAACATCACCGATCGCGACATCAACAATGCCATCGACTGGATGCGCGCCTCTGACGCACGCACGGTCATCACGGCCGGTAAAGTCTACCGCGCCTTGGGCAAAGCGGCCGATTGTGGGGGCTGCATGCCTCTGTTCTTGTCTACCATGCGCGGAAATGGCAACTTTTCCGTGCCGGTGCTGACAACCACTCTATGTCAGGCAAAACCAAACAAGGAGACAGGTTCATGAAGGGCGACGACAAGGTCATCGAATATCTCAATGCGGCATTGCGCAGCGAATTGACGGCGGTCAGCCAGTATTGGCTGCATTACCGCCTGCAAGAAGACTGGGGCTATGGTCGGCTTGCCGATAAATCGCGCGAGGAAAGCATCGAAGAGATGAACCACGCCGACAAGCTGATCGAACGGATCATCTTCCTCGAAGGGCACCCCAACCTGCAAAAGCTGGACGCGCTGCGCATCGGTGAGACGGTCAAGGAATGTCTGGAGGCCGATCTCGCCGCCGAACATGAGGCCCGCACCCTCTATATCGAGGCGCGCAATCACTGCGATCAGGTGGGCGATTACGTCTCGAAGAACCTGTTCGAAGAATTGATCGCCGATGAGGAAGGGCATATCGACTTCCTCGAAACCCAACTGGCGCTTCAGGCGGAACTGGGCGAGGCCGTCTATGGCCAGCTTCAGGCCAAGCCGACGGACGACAGCAAGTAACCACGACAGGCAGGCCCGGTTTCGGGCCTGCCGCTTATCCAAGGCATTCCCCATGCGTTTCCTCATTCCGATGCTCACGGTGGCCGCCGCGAGCATGGCCGCCGCCGCTCCGCAAGCCTTGGAGGAACCGCATCTGAAGGTGATCCCCCGCACTGCGGAAGAGGCCGCCCGGATCGCCAAGGTCACCGCCCCCGCGACCGAATTCGACAAGCCCGAACCCTTTGAAACGAACCCGGCAGGGGCCGCCACGGTCAGCCCGCGCGGCAATGCCGATGCGTTTTCGCTGCCCTCGGGCAATATCCCCTTTGAGCGTGAGTTGGACTTCAAGGTCGGCAACGGGCTGTTCAAAAAACTGTGGGTCTCTTCGCCCTCGTCGACGCTGGCCTCTGACGGGCTGGGGCCGCTCTTCAACGCGCGTTCCTGCCAGCGCTGCCATCTGAAAGACGGGCGCGGCCATCCGCCCGAGGGGCCTCAGGATGATGCGGTGTCGATGTTCCTGCGCATCTCGGTCCCCACGCCCCCCGAAGAGGCGATGAGCGAGATCGAGGCCTTCCTGCTCTCGGTGGGGGATGAGACCCCGCGCACGCGGCCCGATCCGGTCTATGGTGGGCAATTGCAGGATTTCGGGGTGGCGGGACATCCGGCGGAGTACCGTCTCGGCGTGCGTTATGAAGAGGTGGAGGTCGCCCTGTCGGATGGGGAGACCGCCAGCCTGCGCCGCCCGACCTACAGCGCCGAAGACCTCGGCTATGGCCCCTTGGCCGAGGGTGCGATGCTCAGCCCCCGCGTCGCACCGCCGATGATCGGCTTGGGCCTGTTGGAGGCGATCCCAGCGGCAGATATCCTGGCGCTGGCCGACCCGGAGGACGCCGATGGCGATGGCATTTCGGGCCGGGCGCAGATTGTCTGGTCCTTTGAACACGCGCGTCCGATGCTGGGCCGTTTCGGCTGGAAAGCCGGCGCACCGACGATCCGCGAGCAATCCGCCAGCGCCTTTGCAGGCGACATTGGCATTTCCTCCCCCATTTTCGACGCGGCATGGGGCGATTGCACGGCAGAGCAGACCGCCTGCCGCGCGGCACCCCATGGGGATGGTGACGACCGTGGCACCGAGATCGACGCCGAAGGGCTGGATCTGGTGACTTTCTACAGCCGCAACCTTGCCGTGCCCGCCCGACGTGATGTCGGCGCGCCTGAGGTGCTGCGCGGCAAGGCGGTGTTCCATGAGGTCGGCTGCACCTCCTGCCACCAGCCGAAATTCGTGACCGAACGGTTGGAGGACCAGCCCGAGCAGAGCTTTCAGCTGATCTGGCCGATGACCGATCTTTTGCTGCATGACATGGGCGAAGGGCTGGCCGACAACCGCCCTGAGGGCCGCGCGAACGGGCGCGAATGGCGCACCGCGCCGCTCTGGGGCATCGGCTTGACCGAACAGGTCAACGGCCATACCCAATTCCTGCACGATGGGCGGGCGCGGTCGCTGCTCGAAGCGGTGCTCTGGCACGGCGGCGAAGCCCAGCCCGCCCGCGATGCCGTGGTCGACATGCCCAAAGCCGACCGTGACGCCCTGATCCGCTATCTGGAGAGCCTCTGATGCGCAGCCTGCTGACCGCCACCTTCCTTCTGACCGCCGCCCCCGCCCTCGCCGGGGTGGAAGAGGTGATCCAAGATCACGCGCTGCCCGGCACCGCCCGTTTCGCCTCGGCCACGGCGGCGCTTGATACGGCGGCGCAGGCCGATTGCACCGATGCCGCCCTGCGCCCGGCCTATCAGCAGGCCTTCGACGCATGGATGGGCATCGCGCATCTGACCCTTGGACCGCTAGAGGAAGACGGGCGCGGGCTGGCCATCGCCTTTTGGCCCGACACGCGCGGCATGGTGGGGCGCAGCGTGGCGCGGATGGTGGCCGAAGAAGACCCGATCGCGACAAGCGGTGATTACGCCGAAGTCTCCATCGCCGCGCGCGGGCTCTTTGCGCTGGAACGGCTGCTTTATGACGATGATTTCGCGGGCTACGAGGCTGACAGCTATAGCTGCGCGCTCGCCCGCGCGATGGCGGCCGATCTGGCGGAACTGGCGCGGGAGGTCGACACCGCATGGCGTGAGGACTTCGCGACCACGCTCCGCAGCGCAGGGGAGGCGGGCAACGACCGTTTCCTCAGCCCGCGCGAGGCGTCTCAGGCGCTCTATACGGCTTTGGCAACAGGGCTGGACTTCGTCGCCGACCAACGTCTGGGCCGCCCGATGGGCCGTTTCGACGCCCCCAAACCGCAGGTGGCCGAGGCGCGCCGTTCGGGCCGCAGCCTGCGCAATGTGGTCCTGTCGCTCGAAGCATTGCACAGTCTGGCCGACACGCTGTCGGACGCGCCCACCCCCAAGACCGATGCCGCATTCGACCGCGCATTGAGCGCCGCGCGTGCATTGGAAGACCCCGTTTTTGCCGGGGTGGCCGATCCGATCAGCCGTATCCGGGTCGAGGCGCTGCAAAACGATGTGCGCGCCATTTCCGAGGCGGTGGGGGCAGAGATCGCCCCGGCGCTTGGCGTCTCGGTTGGGTTCAACTCGGCGGATGGGGATTGATGCCCTCGCGCCGCCATTTCCTTGCCGGTCTCGCCGCCGCGTCGAGCCTACCGGCGATGGGCTGGGCCGCCGCCGGAAGCCCCGTCTACCTTGCCGCCGCGCGTGACCCATCGGGGGCCTATGCGCTTTTCGGACTGGATGGGACGGGCCACGACATTTTCCGCATCCCGCTGCCGACCGGGGCCATGCCGCCGCCGCCCATCCTACCGCGGCCGAGGCGGTCGCCTTTGCCCGCCGTCCGGGCCGGTTCGCGCTGGTGATCGACTGTGTGAAGGGCCGTGTGGCCCACAGGCTCGACGCGCCGGAGGGGCGACATTTCTACGGGCATGGGGCGTTTTTGCAGGGCGGGGCCATCCTCGCCACCAGCGAAAATGACATCGACAGCGGCGAAGGGCGCATCGGCCTGTGGTCCCGCGCCAAGGGCTATGCCCGGATCGGAGAGATTGCCTCGGGCGGGGTCGGGCCCCATGAAATCCGCCGCTGGGCCGAGGATGTGCTGGTGGTGGCCAATGGCGGCATCCGCACTCATCCCGACAGCGGGCGGGAGAAGTTGAACATCGATGTCATGCGGCCCAATCTGTCTTATGTCAGCCTCGCGGGTGAGGTGCTGGAGCAGGTTTCGCTGCCTGATGACCTGCATAAGAATTCGATCCGTCATCTGGCCTTGGCACCGGACGGGCAGGTGGCCTTTGCGATGCAATGGCAGGGGGAGCCGGGCGACGGCGTGCCGCTGCTGGGGCTGCATCGTCGCGGGGAAGACCCGATCTTGGCCGAGGCCGATCTGGCCGAGCAAATCGCGATGCAGGGCTACGCGGGCAGCGTGGCATTTGCGGCGGATGGCGGGGCGGTCGGGATCACGTCACCGCGCGGCGGGCGGTTGCATGTCTTTGACAACCGTGGCGCATTCCTCGCCAGCCATCGCCGCGCCGATGTCTGCGGGTTGGCACCGGGCCGGGGCGGTTTCGTGGCAACGGATGGGCTGGGCGGTATCCTGTCGCTGCAAGAGGCGACGCTGTCGCGGCTGACCACGGCCAAACGGGCGTGGGACAACCATTTGGTTGCCATCGACGCATAGGCGGGCGGGGGCCGTGCCCCCACCGCGCTTTAGTCGGTCTTGTAGGTCGGGTGGAACAGACCGCCGGGCGAAAGGGTGAAGATCTCGACCCCGTCTTCAGTCACGCCAACCGAATGTTCGAACTGCGCCGAGAGGGATTTGTCGCGGGTGACGGCGGTCCAATCGTCGGCGAGGGTCTTGGTCTCGGCCCGGCCAAGGTTCACCATCGGCTCGATGGTAAAGAACATGCCCGGCTCAAGCACAGCACCGGTTCCGGGGCGGCCATAGTGCAGCACGTTGGGCGGCGCGTGAAAGACCTGCCCCAGGCCGTGACCGCAGAAGTCGGTCACGACCGACATGCGGTGGCCTTCGACAAATGTCTGGATCGCATGGCCGATGTCGCCAAAGGTATTGCCCGGCTTCACCGCGTCGATCCCGCGCATCAGGCTGTCGTGGGTCACGTTGATCAGCCGCTCGGCCTTGCGCGACAGTTTGCCCGCCACATACATGCGGCTGGTGTCGCCGAACCAGCCATCGACGATGACGGTCACGTCGATGTTCAGGATGTCGCCGTCTTTCAGCTTCTTGTCGCTGGGGATCCCGTGGCAGACCACATGGTTCACCGAGATGCAGCTGGCGTGTTTGTAGCCCTTGTAGCCGATGGTGGCGGATTTCGCCCCGGCGGCGTTGACCTTCTCTTCGATCAGGCGGTCCAACTCTCCGGTGGTTTGACCGGGGAAGACATGCTCTGCGATCTCGTCGAGGATGGTGGCGGCGAGACGGCCCGCTGCCTGCATCCCGGCATGATCGGAAGGCTCGTAAATGCGAATGCCGTCGCGCGTCTGGCGGCCTCGGTGTGCGTTGTTCACCGCTCTCTCCATGCTTGTGTTCGCTCCTACTTAACGTGGCTTTCGGGCGAGGGCCAGAGCGGCTCAGCCCGCGAAGGGGATCGGTTGCGCCAGTGTGACGGCTTGGGGCGTGATATGGGTGCCGATGGCGTAGATTTCCAGCCCCGCCGCCCGCGCGGCATGGGAGGCGGCGGCATAGGTCGGGTCGATATCGGTGGCGAGGCGCATCCGCGTGCAATCTGTGCGCTGCACCAGATAGAGCAGCACGGCGCGGTGCCCGGCCTGCGCCATCCGCGCCAATTCGCCCAGATGTTTCGCCCCGCGCGCGGTCACGCTGTCGGGAAACTCGGCCAGCCCGGTTTCGCGTGACAGGGTGACGGATTTCACCTCGACATAGGCAGCGGGCAGGCCATCGCCGTTGAGCAGGAAGTCGATGCGGGAGTTTTCGCCGTATTTCACCTCGGGCCGCACCTCGGTATAGGCGGCGAGCGGGGCGACCTCACCCGCGATCAGCGCCGCCTTCATCGCGCGGTTGGGCAGGGCGGTGTCGACGCCGGTGAAATGGCCGTTCTCATGGTCCACCAACCGCCAGCCGTAGTTCAGCTTCTTCTTCGGATCGTCGTTCGGCTCCAGCCAGATGCGGCTGCCCGGTTCCGCCAGTCCCATCATCGAGCCGGGGTTGGCGCAATGGGCCACTACCTCTTCGCCCGTCTCCTCAAGCCTGCAATCGGCCAGAAAGCGTTTGTAGCGGCGGATCAGCCGGGCGGGGACAAGTTGGGTTTGAAAGCGCATGGGGCGCGGCCTATACCGAAGGGACGCCATCCTCAAGGAGCCGCCCCATGTCAAACCCCACCGCCGCGATGATCGTGATCGGCGACGAAATCCTCTCGGGCCGGACCCGCGACAGCAATATGCATCACCTTGCGGGGGAGTTGACGAAAGTGGGGATCGACCTGCGCGAAGTGCGCGTGGTCTCGGACGATCACGGGGCGATCATCGCCGCCGTGCAGGCGCTGTCGTCGGCCTATAGCCATGTCTTCACCTCGGGTGGGATCGGGCCGACCCATGACGACATCACCGCCGATTGCATCGCCGCCGCCTTTAACCGCGACATCGACGTGCGCGACGATGCGCGCGAGATTTTGGCGGAACATTACGCCCGCGCCGGGACCGAGATGAACGCGGCGCGCCTGCGCATGGCGCGCATCCCTGAAGGCGCCGCGCTGATCGAGAACCCGGTCTCTGCCGCGCCGGGCTTTGTGGTTGAGAACGTGCATGTCATGGCCGGGGTGCCGACGGTCTTTCAGGCGATGGTTGCCAGCGTCCTGCCGGGGCTGACCGGGGGGCAGCCGCTGATCAGTGAGACGCTGCGCATCGACCGGGGCGAGGGCGATATCGCCGGACCACTGGGCGCGTTGGCCGAGGAATATCCGCATCTGTCCATGGGCAGCTACCCGTTCCAAAAGGACGGCGTCTTTGGCGCGCATGTGGTGATCCGGGGCAGCGATCCGGGGATGGTCGAAGCCGCGATGGCCAAGCTCAAGGCTGCTTTCGCATGAGCGAGGCGCAGACGTTTTTCGACGCGGGCGACGCGACATGGCCCGCTGCGCGGCGCTTTGAGCACGGCCCATGGATACTGCGCGAAGGGCAGGGTGGCGGCAAACGCGTCTCGGCGGCGACGGCACGCGGAGCGATAACAGGTGCCGACATTCCGGCTGCCGAAGCGGCGATGCGCGAGATGGACCAGCGCCCGCTGTTCATGGTCCGCGCGGGGGAAGATGACCTCGACGCGCTGCTGGCCGCGCGGGGTTACGACGTGGTCGATCCGGTCACGGTGCTGAGCCTGCCGATCACCCGACTGACGGATTTGCCGATGCCCCCGGTCACCGCCTTTTGCATTTGGGAGCCGCTGGCGATCATGGCCGAGGTCTGGGCCGCCGGCGGGGTCGGCCCCGCGCGCCTTGCCGTGATGGACCGTGCCGCAACCAAGACCGGCATCCTTGCCCGCTGGAACGAGAAACCCGCGGGCGTGGCCTTTGCCGGGGTGCACAATGATATCTGTATGGCCCACGCGGTCGAGGTGCTGCCCCATCAACAACGCCAAGGCGTGGCGACTTGGCTGATGCGGGCCGCCGCCCATTGGGGGCAGGCGCAGGGGGCCGCGCGCCTGTCGGTGCTCTGCGTAGATACGAACACCCGCGCGCAGGCGCTCTATGCCAAGCTGGGCTTTGCCCCGGTCGGGCACTATCATTACCGTCAAAGCACCGAGTGAAGGATAAGACCATGGCCAACGACATGCCCACCGCCCTTGATCTGCCGATGGTCGATCCGCTGCCCGAGGCGACGCAGAAGTATTTCGCTGTCTGTCAGGAAAAGCTCGGGATGGTACCCAATGTGCTGCGCGCCTATGCCTTTGACATCGACAAGCTGAATGCCTTTACCGGCATGTATAACGATCTGATGCTGGGCGACAGCGCGCTCAGCAAGCTTGAGCGTGAGATGATCGCGGTGGCGGTGTCTTCGGTCAACAAATGCTACTATTGCCTTGTGGCCCATGGGGCGGCGGTGCGCGAAATGTCGGGCGATCCGCAATTGGGCGAGGCGCTGGTGATGAACTACCGCGTGGCCAAGATCAGCGCCAAACAACGCGCTATGCTGGATTTCGCGGTCAAGCTGACCGAGGCGAGCGCCAAGGTTGAGGAGGCCGACCGTCAGGCGCTGCGCGACGTAGGCTTCACCGACCGTGACATCTTTGACATCGCCTGCGTGGCGGGTTTCTTTAACATGACCAACCGGGTGGCCAGCGCCACCGACATGCGCCCCAACGACGATTACCACGCGCAGGCGCGATGATCCGGGCGCGCGTCGCTGCGGCTCT
The DNA here is from genome assembly GCF_005068605.1 of Sulfitobacter sp. 15WGC. Classification (NCBI taxonomy): domain Bacteria; kingdom Pseudomonadati; phylum Pseudomonadota; class Alphaproteobacteria; order Rhodobacterales; family Roseobacteraceae; genus Sulfitobacter; species Sulfitobacter sp. 15WGC. The sequence goes on from NZ_SZNL01000004.1 coordinate 101,286, forward strand.
GGCCGGGGTGCTGCTGGCGGCCCCGGCGGCGGCGCTTGAACTGGCGCTGCCCAGCACCGCGCGGCTGACGGCGGAACGCAACACCGCGCCGGATCGCTACGCCGCGCCCGTGGGTGTCTATGCCGAAGGGCAGGTGGCGCGGGTCAATGTCGATGGCGACGTGCGCCGCGCCGCTTGGCGGATGGACACGCCGGGGCTGACCGCCTTGCAAGTGATGCGCCCGCTGCGGCGGCAGCTTGAAGAGGCGGGGTTGGACATCGTGCTCGACTGCGCGGCGCGGGACTGCGGCGGGTTCGATTTCCGCTTTGCGATAGAGGTGCTGCCGGGGCCGAACATGTATGTGAACCTGCGCGCCTTCCATTTCATCACCGCCCTGCGGCGAGATGAGGATGGCACACCGACCGAGGCGATCAGCATCCTTGCCAGCACGGCGGCGACCTCGGCCTATGTGCAGATCATCCAAGCCCGCAGCGGCGATGCGCCGGAGGGCGACAGCCCCCCCGTCACGCCCGCCCCAACCGGCGCGGTGCCCCTTGCCGCCGCCACGGAGGATTTCGCGGCGGTGCTGAAGGCCGAGGGGCATCTGGTGCTCAACCGTTTGGAGTTCGAGACCGGTACCTCCGCGCTTGGCCCCGGCCCCTTTGCGACCCTCGCGCGGCTTGCCGAATTGCTTAAGGCAGAGCCGGGTCTGCGGGTGGCGCTGGTGGGTCATACCGATGCGGTGGGCAGTTTGGAGGCCAATACCGCCCTGTCACGCAGACGGGCAGAAGCGGTGCGGGATCGGTTGGTTGAGCGCTATGACGTGGCCCCCGACCGGCTGGAGGCGCAGGGCGCGGGCTATCTCGCGCCGCGCGACAGCAACCTGACCGAAGCGGGGCGCGAACAGAACCGGCGGGTCGAGGTGGTCGTCCTCTCGGTGCAATAGCCTAGGTCGTGACCGTCATCTGGGTGGCCAGCAGCAGGTTCGTCTCGCTTGAGCTTACCCCCTGAATGCGGCGAATTTGGCCTAACACGCTGTCGAGTTCTTCGACGGTCTCCGTCCCCGTCTCGACAATCAAATCCCATTTGCCATTGGTCGCATGGATTGCCTGCACCGCGGGCATGCCTGCAAGAATGCGTTTGATCCGGTCGGTGCCCGCCCCTTCGATGGCCAAGAGCGTATGGCCCCGGATCGGGCTGTGGCGCATGTCTTCTTTCAGGATCAGCGTGAAGCCCAAAATCGCGCCCGAGCTGACCAGACGTTCCACCCGCGCCCGCACCGTCACCCGCGACAGGCCGGTGGTGGCGGCCAGCGCGGAATAGGACATGCGCGCGTCGCGGCGCAGTTCCGCGATGATCTTGTTGTCGATCTCGTCCATCAGCTTCCCGTCTTTTGCACGGGGCCATGTTTACGGCAGCGCGGGCGGGCTGGCCAGTCTTCGCAGATGCGCAATTGACGACGCCCGTGAAACCCATAATCTGCCGCGGAAAGGAACACTTCCATGCAAAGCCGCGCGCCCCTGTTCACCCCGGTCCTGATGGTCGGATGTATCATCATCATGGTCAGCTTCGCCGTGCGGGCCTCCTTCGGCGTGTTCCAGATTCCCATTGCCGAGGAATTCGCATGGGCGCGCAGCGAGTTCTCCCTCGCCATCGCGATCCAAAACCTCGCTTGGGGCATTGGGCAGCCGATCTTTGGCGCGCTGGCCGAGAAGATTGGCGATAGGCGGGCGATTATCATCGGGGCGGTGGTCTATGCCGTGGGGCTGCTCTTGTCGGCCAATTCCGCGACGCCGATCGAGCACCAGACCTATGCCTGGCTCGTGGGCTTCGGCATCGCGGGCACTGGCTTTGGCGTGATCCTCGCCGTGGTGGGGCGGGCGGCCTCGGACGAGAACCGCTCGATGGCGCTGGCCATCGCCACGGCGGCGGGCAGTGCGGGGCAGGTCTTCGGCGCGCCGGTGGCGGAATGGATGCTGGGCTTCATGTCCTGGCAAATGACCTTCGTGAGCTTCGCGGGCGTGATCCTGCTGATGCTGCTGACGCTGCCGATGATGCGCGCGCCTGCGATGGCGAGCCGGGCGGAACTGGAAGAGTCGATGGGCCAGAACCTCGGCAAGGCCTTCCGCGATCCGTCCTATACGCTGATCTTCCTCGGCTTTTTCTCCTGCGGCTACCAGCTTGCCTTCATCACCGCCCATTTCCCGGCCTTCGTGACCGAGATGTGCGGCCCGATCCTTGCGGGCGGCGTGCTGCACAACATCGGCATCACCACCACCTCGGCGCTTGGCGCGGTGGCGATCTCGCTCATTGGTCTGGCCAATATCGCGGGCACGCTGCTGGCGGGCTGGGCTGGCAAGCGCTATTCCAAGAAATACCTGCTGGCGGGGATCTATGTCGGGCGCACGGTGATCGCCGCGGCCTTCATCATGTTCCCGATCACGCCGATGACGGTGATCCTGTTTTCTGTGGGCATGGGCGCGCTCTGGCTCGCCACGGTGCCGCTGACCTCCGGCCTCGTCGCGCATATCTACGGGCTGCGCTACATGGGCACGCTTTACGGCATCGTGTTCTTCAGCCACCAGTTGGGCAGTTTCCTCGGCGTCTGGCTGGGCGGGCGGATGTACGACATCTACGGCAGCTACACTGCGGTCTGGTGGGTTGGCGTGGCCGTGGGCGCCTTTAGCGCTGTAGTGCATCTGCCGATCCGCGAGAAACGGCTCGAGGGGCTGGTGACCGCTTAACCCGCGCGCCAGCGTTCGAGGATGTGGTTGGCGGTCATCAGGTCGAGATGCGCGCCGCCGCCGTTCTTGAATAGGGTGATTTCGTCATCGCTCTGCCGGGTGAAGGCCGAAAGGTCGTAGTAATCCGCAACCAGATGGTCGCGGGTGATGGTGCCCCCCTCAAGCGGGATGTTGATCTCTCCGATATGGCCGATGGTGGTGTCGAAACTGTCGACGAAGACGCGGGCACGCAGCAGCGCCGTGTCGTCCACCTCGCGCATGTCGGGGCGGTAGGCCCCGATGAGATCAACGTGCTGGCCGGGTTGCAACCAATCGCCCTCGATCAGCGGGTCGGTCGACATGGTGGCAGAGGTGACGATATCGGCGGCGCGCACGGCTTGCTCCAGATCGGTCGCCACGTTGATCTTGAGCTCTGCGGCCATCGCCTCGGCGTTCTTGGGCGTCCGGTTCCAGACCGTGAAACGGGCCTTTGGGAAGGCTGCGGAATAGGCGGCGTGCAGCGCCCGGCCTTGGGTGCCCGCGCCGACGATCAGGATGTTCTCACTGTCCGGTCGGGCCAGCCGACGCGCGGCCAATAGGCTGTCGCCCGCGGTCTTCCACTTGGTGACGAGGTGGAAGTCCACGATGGCGGAGAGCGTGCCTGTGACATCATCGAAAAGCGAGACGCCGCCGTTGACCATCGGCACCTCGCGGTCCGGGTTGCCGGGGAAGATCGTGGCGGATTTCACCGCGATGCCCAGCCCGTCGATCCATGCCGCCCGGCTCAAGAGTGTGTCCTTGCCACGGTAGAGGAAGGTGTCTCCGATCTCGGCCTTCGGCAGGTCATGGCCCGCGGCCAGCGCGTCGGTGAGCGCGATCCAGTCCAAGAGCGCCTCGCCCGCGTCGAAAGAAATGTTGGGGATGTCGGTCATGCGGCCTCCTCCCGGGTCAACAGACCTGCGGCGACGAGGCGGTCGGCCCAGCCTTGTGGTCCGGTGAAATGGTGGGTTTGCCAGCCCCGCGCGGCGGCGGCGGCGATGTTGTCGGCGCGGTCGTCGGTGAAGAGCAGGGCTTCGGGCGGCAGGCCGCTCCCTTGCTCCACGGCCTCGTAGATCGAGGGCGCGGGTTTGATCATGCCGAGGTGGCCGGAGATGAAATCACGGTCGAACTCGCGCAGGAAAGGGTAGTGGGTGGCGGCCAAATCATAGCTTTGAATGCCGAAGTTGGTGAGCGAGAAGACCGGAACGCCACGCGCTTGCAGCGCATTCTTCAACCGCAGGGAGTGGTCGATCACCGGGGCGGCCATCTCGATCCAGCGGTCGTGCCAGAGGCGGATTTCATCGCCCCACTCAGGCGTCGCCTCGGCCATGGCATAGATCGTGTCTCGGAAATTCTCGCCGCTGTCGACGCGGTCGTTCATGCCGTGCAGGTCCACGGCGTCGAACATGGCGCGGCGGCGGTCGGGGCCGATCACGCTGTCGTAAAACCGCTCCGGTTGCCATTCGATCAATACGTTGCCGATGTCGAAAACGACCGCCTGTGGTGTCATATCACTTGCCCTAACAATTGCTTAACGCGGGCCTACCCCCGCGCCGCCGCGCGCAGTTCCCGCTCCAATGCTTCGAGGAAACGGGAGCGGTCGGCCTTTGTAAACCCCTTGCCGCCGCCTTGGCGAAAGGGGTCGGCGGCGCGCAGGTCGGCCATCAGGTCGCGGGTCGCCAGCACGTTGCCGATGTTGCGCGCGGTCAGCGCCTCGCCGTTGTGTTTCAGCACCCTTGCGCCCGCCTCGACGCATTTGGCGGCCAGCGGGATGTCCCCCGTCACCACGACGTCACTTGGACCGCAACGCTCGGCGATCCACATGTCGGCCACATCGGGCCCGTCGGGCACGATCACCACCTCGACCAACGGGTTCTGCGACAGGCGCAGCCCGCCGTTGGAGACGAGGAACATCTTGATCTTGTGCCGTGTCGCCACCCGCTCGGCCTCGGCCTTCACAGGGCAGGCGTCGGCGTCGATGTAGAGCGCGGTCATGGCTCAGCCCGCGTAGAGCGCGTCGGCATGGAAGGCGACGTGATCTTCCATAAAGCTCGCCACGAAGAAATAGCTGTGGTCATAGCCCGGCTGCATGCGGAAGCTGCCCTGCTGGCGTTTTGCCGCCATGGCCTCGGCCAGCGCTTCGGGCATCAAAAGGTCGAGGAACTGGTCGCTCGCCCCTTGGTCGATCAGCACCGGCCCGTCGAAGCCCTTTTCGCGCATCAGGAGCGTGCTGTCGTGTTTCGTCCACGTGCTCTCGTCGGACCCGAGGTAGGCGGTGAGTTGCTTTTTGCCCCAATCGCTCGCCGTTGGATGGGTGATGGGCGCGAAGGCGGAGACTGAGAGGAAACGCCCCGGCAGGTTCATCGCCAGCGTCAGCGCGCCGTGGCCGCCCATGGAATGGCCGGTGATGCCTTGACGCTCCATATCGAGGGCGAAATTCTCGCCCAGCAGGGCGGGCAGTTCCTCGGCCAAATAGTCCCACATCTGGTAGTGCGCCGCCCAAGGGTCTTGGGTCGCGTTCACATAGAACCCCGCGCCTTTGCCAAGGTTGTAAGCGTCATCATCGGCCACAGCTTCACCACGCGGGGAGGTGTCGGGGAAGACCAGCGCGATGCCATGCTCCGCGGCCCAAGCCTGCGCGCCCGCCTTGGTCATGGCGTTCTCATGGGTGCAGGTCAGGCCCGAGAGATACCACAGCACCGGCACCGGGCCGTCCTGCGCCTCGGCGGGGAGAAACAGGCCGAATGTCATGTCGCAGCCGCAGGTGTCGGAGGCGTGGGAGTACACCCCCTGCGTGCCACCGAAACAGGCGTTTTCCGAGATGGTTTTCATGGCAGCGTTCCTTTCGAACTTGAGTGTGTCACAGGGCCGAGACCCAGCCGACGACAAGGCTGACGGTCACGATACTGACCGTGGTTGAAACGAGAATGGCGGCAGAGACCCGCTGAGGGGCGACGCCGTAGTGTTGGGCGAGCATATAGACATTGCCCGCGACCGGGAGAGAGGCCGTGGCGATGATGACCCCGGCTTTATACGGGTCGACGCCGAAGAGAAACAGCGCGCCAAAGGCCACGAAGAGCGGGTGCAGCACCAGTTTGCAAAAGGTCAGCCAGCCCGCGATCTCGATCCGCTCGGCGGATTTTGAGGCCAGCGAGGCGCCGATGGCGAACAGCGCACCGGGGGTGGCAGCGCCGCCAAGGATGGCCAGAAATTCGTTCAGCGGCACGGGGATCGGGATGCCGAAGCCGGACCAGAGGAACCCCAGCGTGATGGCGACGATCATCGGGTTTTTCAGCAGGCCAATCCCGACGATCTTAAGCGTCGCCAGCCGCAACTGCCCCTCGCGGGAGCCGGTGATCAGGATCACGATGAGGCTGGAAAAGATGATCATGTCGACGGTCAGTGCCAGCAGCACGGGGCCGATGGCATCCGGCCCTAAGAGCAGCGTCAGCATCGGCACGCCCAGAAAGCCGGTGTTGCCGATCACGGCGCATTGCGCCTCGATCCCGTTGGTGGCCACGTCGAGCCCGCGCAAAAAACCGACGAGGCTGGCGATGGCATAGACGAAGGTCGTCCCCCAGAGGTAGGCGGCGACAAGGCGGCTGTCCCAGACCTCGGCCAAGGACAGATTGGCGGAAAAGCGGAACAGCATCGCCGAAAGGGCGAAGTAGAAGACGAATTTGGTGAGATAGGCCGTCGCTTCGGCTGAGAAGAACCGCGTGCGCCCGGCCCAGTAGCCAAGGCCGATCAGCGCAAAGAACGGCAGGGTTTTCAGGAAGATCGCGACCATGGGTCAAGCATTAGCCAGCCCGCCCTTGGGGTGCAATGGGGCAGGGGCTTGGGCCTTGGCTGAACCGATCGACACCACCCGCGCGCTCATGCGGCTGCGGCCAGCGGGATCGCCCCGGGCAGCCCCGTGATCTCGCCGCCCCAGCAGTCCTATCGGCAGGTTCCGGCAAGGGCAAAGCGCCCGGCCCTTGGCGGGGCGGGTCAGGGAGCTACCTGTTGCGGGATGGACGCCACGCGAAGAACGAGGTTTGGAATATGAGAGTAGTTTTCTTGGCACCCCTAGTGCTGGCCGGATGCGCTGAATTGTCGACAGCGCCGGTGCAGAACCCGATCCCGGCTCCCGCGCCTGCGGCCACCACACCCCCGCCTCCGCCGCCATCGCCGGAACCCGTGCCTTCGGCCCCGGCGCGGTCCGAAACCCCCAGCAGCCCGGCCAAGCCCAAACCGCTGCCGGAGTCGGTCGTCAACGCGGTGAACGACAGCTCCAGCCCCTCTGAAGATGACGGGCAAGAAGAGCTTGCCGCCGCCGAGCCGCCGACCGACACCTGCAAAGAGGGCAGTTGGTGGGGGCTGATCGGTCGCCCGAAATCGGCAGCGAGCATCGTCTCCGAGCCCAAGCGCGTCTATACAGAGGGCGACCCGGTGACGATGGACGCCAATCCCAACCGCACCAACATCGTCTTGGACGCGGAAGGCAAAATCGCCAAAGTCACCTGCGGCTAGGGGCGTCCCCTAGCCCTTGGGGCGGTTGTCGAGAATACGCACAGCTTTGCCCTCGGACCGGGCAACGCCGCCCACGTCCATGACCTCAACCGTGACCGAGATGCCGACGGTCTGTTTGATATGTGCCGACAATGCCTTGATCGCAGCAGCCCGGGCATCGGTGGTCACGCTGGCGTCAGCGCATTCACACAGCACGCGCATCTGGTCCATCCGGTCGGGGCGCGAGAGTTCGATCTGGAAATGCGGGGCCAAGCCCGGCGTGGCCATCAGCGCCTCTTCGATCTGGGTGGGGAAGACATTGACGCCGCGCAGGATGATCATGTCGTCACTGCGCCCGGTCACCTTCTCCATCCGCCGCATGGAGCGCGCGGTGCCCGCCAGCAGCCGGGTCAGATCGCGGGTGCGGTAGCGGATGATTGGGAAGGCCTGTTTCGTCAGTGAGGTGAAGACCAACTCACCCATTTCGCCATCCTCGACGGGGGCGCCAGTCTCGGGGTTGATGATCTCGGGGTAGAAGTGATCTTCCCAGATGTGCAGCCCGTCCTTGGTCTCTACGCATTCCATTGAGACGCCCGGCCCCATGACTTCGCTGAGCCCGTAGATGTCGACCGCATGCATGTCGAAGGCCTGCTCGATCTCCTGCCGCATGGCGTTGGTCCAAGGCTCAGCCCCGAAGATGCCGACTTCGAGCGAGGATTGGCGCGGGTCGATGCCTTGTTTGGCAAACTCATCCAAGATCGACAGCGCGTAGGACGGGGTGACCGTGATGCCCTTGGGGGCAAAATCTTCGATCAGGCGCACTTGGCGCGGGGTCATCCCGCCCGAGATCGGCACGGTCGACAGGCCAAGCGCATCGGCGCCGAGGTGGATGCCCAAGCCGCCGGTGAACAGCCCATAGCCATAGGCATTGTGCAGCATCTCGCCCGGGCGCATCCCCGCCGCGCGCAGGGAGCGGGCGACGACTTGCCCCCAGTTCGCCAAATCGTCCTTGGTATAGCCAACCACGGTCGGCTGCCCGGTGGTGCCGGATGAGGCGTGAATGCGCGCCACCTGATCACGCGGCACGGCGAACATGCCAAAGGGATAATTGTCGCGCAGGTCAGTCTTTACCGTGAAGGGAAAGCGCGAAAGATCGGAAAGCTGTTTCAGATCATCAGGATGCACGCCCGCCTCATCGAAGCTTTGCTTGTAGAAAGGGACGTTGTCATAGGCATGGCGCAGGGACCATTTCAGTCGGTCCAATTGCAGGGCGCTGATCTCGTCCCGGCTGGCGATCTCAATCGGGTCGAGCGTATCCTTCGCGGGGGTCAGGTCTTTCATCAGGTCGGCTCCTCCTCGGTAAATAGCTGGCCCTTGATGCTGCGGGAGAGCCCGCGAAACAGGGCCACGACACGGTCATCCTCGCCCGTGACGGTCACGTCATAGATGCCCGACCGACCGCTGCGCGACACTTCGCGTGCGGTGGCGGTCAGCCGCTCCTCCGGCTGGCCGGGGCTGAGATAGGTGATCTGGTTCTGCTGGGCGACAGTGGTCTGGTTGTAGCTGTTGCAAGCAAAGGCAAAGGCGCTGTCGGCCAGCGTGAAGATGAAACCGCCGTGGCAAATCCCATGCCCGTTCAGCATGTCCGGACGCACTGACATTGACAAAACCGCGCCCCCGGGGGTGACTTCGTCGATCCTCATGCCCAATCCGGCCGAGGCGGAATCTCGGGCGAACATCACCTCGGCACATTTGCGGGCGCGGGCGTCTGGGGTCATTCCGTCATGCCTTTGTGTTTCATTTTCAAGATTGGTTGCACAATTCTGTAACGCTTTCAAGAAATTTTGAGCCGCGCTTTCGGCCATGTCAGGGCTTGATTTGGCCCCCGTCAGGGTCAACTGTAAAGCCATGAGCATAGAGCCCCCATCGCCGATCACGGCTTTCGAGCGCCCTGTCGAACAGGTCGCCTTTCACCGCACCGAACTGTCGCTGATCTTATCGCTCTACGGGCGTATGGTCGCGGCGGGGGAGTGGCGTGACTACGGGATTTCGCACCTTAAGGACGTGGCCGTCTTTTCGGTCTTTCGCCGCACGGCTGAGATACCGCTTTACCGGATCGAAAAGCGTCCCAAGCTGCGCAACCGGCAGGGGATGTATGCGGTGGTGGGCACCGGCGGGCAGGTGCTGCGCCGGGGCCATGACCTGAAGGCCGTGCTGCGCGTGTTGGAGCGCAAGCTGATCCGCGCAGTAGATTAAACGCCGGGGCGGCGATGGGCCGTCACCGGGCCGTCACCGCCCGCTTCGATCCGGGCGATGGCCTCGGCGATGTTTTCATAGCTCACGGCCATGGCGTGGGCATTGGCGTGGATCATCGTCTCGCCATCCACCACCAGCGCGACATGGCCTTTCCAGAACAACAGATCATTGCGCTGATAGGCGCCGCTGACGGGGGCGCCCACCGTCTTCTCTTGCTGGTCGCTGTCACCGGGGCAGGGGATGCCGCAGGCCAGCAGCGCCGCTTGGACGAGGCCCGAACAATCGATCCCCCAACGGCTGTTGCCGCCCCAGAGATAGGGCGTGCCAAGGAACAGCGCGGCGATCTGCGCGGGGTCGGCCTCTCGGCTCTCGACGGGTGCAAGGTGGCCCAGCGGAATGTGCCCCTGCGGGGTTTCGGCGAAATCTTTGGCCTCTGCCGTGACCGTGACGCGCGCACCGTAGCTGAGGCTCAGCAGGTCCGGCGATTTCAGATCGGCGTCGCGATAGGCATGGGTGGCAGGCACGCAGACGCGGTGGGTGGCGCTGCGCGGGGTGCCAAGGGTGCTTTGCAGAACATGCCCGCAATAGCCATCCTTCTCGGCCTTCACATAGGTCCAGCCCGACGCCTCATGCAGCACGGTCACCTGCTCGCCGAACAGCAGCTGCCGGTCGCGCGGCCCGTCGGGGCGTCGGCAGAGGTCGGCCACCGGCGCCGCCACCTGCGCGGGGCGGTTCTGGGTCGCCAGCGCCGGGTCTGGGGTGAGACGCGGGTCGCTCATGATTTCAGCAAGGCAGGCAGGGCGGCATAGATCGCGCGAGTGCCTTGGCCGGTGCCGCCTTTCGGGCGGGCGGGGGCGTCGGCAGGTTGCCAGCCGTAGATGTCGAAATGCGCGTATTTGCTGTCGGTCACAAAGCGGCGCAGGAAGAGCGCGGCGGTAATCGACCCGGCAAAACCGCCCTTGGGCGCGTTGTCGAGGTCGGCGATGCCGGGTTCGATCAGCGCCTCGTAGGCATCATGGAATGGCATCCGCCAGACCGGATCGGCAGACCCGGCAGCGGCGCTTTCCAAAGCCGAGACGAAGGCGGCGTCGTCACTGTAATAGGGCGCAAGGTCCGGCCCCACGGCCACGCGGGCGGCCCCGGTCAGCGTCGCCATCGAGATGATCTGATCGGGCTTGTCCTCATCCGCCAGCGCCAGCGCATCGGCCAGCACCAGACGCCCTTCGGCATCGGTGTTGTTGATTTCAACCGTCAGCCCCTTGCGCGAAGTCAGGATGTCGCCGGGGCGGAAGGCATTGCCGGATACGGAGTTCTCAACCGCCGGGATCAGCACGCGAAGCTGCACCTCCATGCCGGTGGCCATGATCATATGCGCCAGCCCCAGCACGGCGGCGGCCCCGCCCATGTCCTTTTTCATCAGTGCCATCGAGGCGCCGGGCTTCAGGTTCAGCCCGCCAGTGTCGAAACAGACGCCCTTGCCCACCAGTGTCAGCTTTGGCCCCGCGTTGCCCCATGTCATGTCGATCAGCCGCGGCGCGCGGTCGGCGGCGCGGCCCACGGTGTGGATCATCGGCAGGTTGTTTTCCAGAAGGGCATCGCCGGTGGTTACCTCGATCTGCGCCCCATGCCGCTCGGCCAGTTTGCGCGCGGCGGCTTCAAGATCGGGCGGCCCCATGTCGGAGGCGGGTGTGTTGATCAGGTTGCGGGTCAGCATCTCACCCGTGGCCAGCGCGGTGATCTGCTCGGCGTCGACCCCCTCGGGCGCGACGAGGCGGGCGGTCAGCGGGGACTGGTCGCGGTAGCGGTCGAAACGATAGCCCGCCAGCAGCCAGCCAAGCGCCTCTGTCGCCGCCTGATCCTCGGGCAGGCCGCTTTCGATCCGGTAGTCCCCGGCAGGAAGCTTGGCTGCAGCGGCGGCAAGGTGAAAGCGGCCCCGGCGGCGGGCAGCCTCGGACCCGTAGCCCGCCAGTGCCATCACCGGCGCGCCCTCGGCCCCCGGCACCACAAGCGCTTGCCCAAGGCCGCCGGCAAAGCCGCTGGCCTTCACCCATGCCTGCACAGCGCCGGGCTGATCGGCAAGCCAGCCTTCAAGCGCGGTCTCGCTCAAGACATGAAGCGGCAGGGCATTGGCGGAGGGGGCGGCGAATTCGGCGGACATGACAAACCTTTGCAAATCTGGATTTGCGCGCAGCCTACCTTTTCCATCGCCACCCGCAAGCGATCAGATCGTGATCTCTGGCAGGTCCCATATCGCGGTCAGCGACCGTTCGCCGCTGCGGATCAGGCGCGACAGCGTGGCCGCGGTGGCGGTCTCATCCCCCGCGTCGATACAGGCCATCACATCCGCCGCCACCCGAGCGACGAGCGCCATGCCGATTTGATCGGCGATGGCGATCAGGCGGTGCACGCTTTTGCGCAGCCCGGCGCGGTCTTGGCCCTCATGGAGCCTTTTGCAATGGGACAGGCGCAGGGCCAATTCCTCCATCGCGCGGCAGAGAACATCTTCGGCTCCCACCTCACCCAGTTGTGTGTAGAGCAGCGCCAGCCGCTCTTGATCGACGCAGACCTGTTCGGTCGGGCGAATTTGCATAAGTTGCATTCCAGTCATCCTTCGATCGCCCCCACGGCCTAAGGGCAATATGGCGCATGAAGGTGTGCAAAGGGTTGCGATGATTGTGCCTTTTCTCTCGAATTCGTATGGCATTTGCGCTATCTGCGCTAAAACCGCATCACGCATTAGGGGACGTTTACACATGGACAAGGCCAAGGCTCTGCCGTCGTATCTGTTGCAACGCTATCACGGGTGGAAGGCGACCGGCTATGCCGAGAACCAGTCGTGGTATCGCCGCCTTGCTTCCGAAGGGCAGCATCCACGCGCCATGGTAATTTCCTGCTGCGACAGCCGGGTGCATGTGACCTCGATCTTCGGGGCCGATCAGGGCGAGTTCTTTATTCACCGCAACATCGCCAACCTCGTGCCGCCTTACCAGCCCGACGGCAACCAGCACGGCACCTCGGCGGCGATCGAATATGCGGTGACGGCGCTGAAGGTCGCGCATGTGATCGTGTTGGGCCATTCCAGCTGCGGCGGTGTGGCGGGCTGTGCCGCCATGTGCCGGGGCGAGGCGCCGGAGCTTGAGAAGAAAGACAGTTTCGTGGGCCGCTGGATGGACATCCTGCGCCCGACCTTCGATTCCGTGTCCAGCATCAAGGACAAGCGCGAGCAGGAGCGTCAGCTCGAGAAGCTCGCCGTTGTCACCTCGCTGGAAAACCTGATGACCTTCCCATGGCTGAAAGAGGCGGTCGAGAAGGACGAGTTGTCGTTGCACGGTCTTTGGACCGACATCGGCGAGGGCGGGTTGGAGCATTACTTGCCCGAATTGGGCGCGTTTGAGCCGGTCTGACCGTCGATGAATCGTAGAACGAAAAAGGGGGCCGATTGGCCCCCTTTCTTGTTTCTATGCTAAGGCTGAACCTCAGCCCTTTTTCAGCACTTCGCGGCCCAGCAGCTCGGCGATCTGCACGGCGTTCAGGGCGGCACCCTTGCGCAGGTTGTCGCTGACGCACCACAGGTTGATGCCGTTGTCGATGGTGCTGTCCTGACGGATGCGGCTGATGAAGGTGGCGAAATCGCCGACGCATTCCACCGGCGTGACGTAGCCGCCGTCTTCGCGCTTGTCGATCACCATGATGCCCGGCGCTTCGCGCAGGATGTCGCGGGCTTCGGCTTCATCAAGGTGGTCTTCGAATTCGATGTTGATCGATTCCGCATGGCCCACGAAAACCGGCACGCGCACGCAGGTCGCGGTGACCTTGATCGACGGATCGACGATCTTCTTGGTCTCGGCGACCATCTTCCATTCTTCCTTGGTCGAACCGTCTTCGAGGAAGACGTCGATATGCGGAATCACGTTAAAGGCGATCTGCTTGGGGTAGACCTTGGCCTCGTAATTGTCGGTCGGGTTGTAGACCGATTTGGTCTGGTCCCAGAGCTCGTCGATGGCCTCTTTGCCCGAGCCGGAAACCGACTGGTAGGTGCTAACCACGACGCGCTTGATCTTGGCGCGGTCATGCAGCGGCTTCAGCGCCACGACCATCTGCGCGGTGGAGCAGTTGGGGTTGGCGATGATGTTCTTCTTGGAATAACCGTGCACGTCTTCGGGGTTCACCTCCGGCACGATCAGCGGCACTTCGTTGTCGTAGCGGTAGAGCGAAGAGTTATCGATCACCACGCAGCCCGCTTTGGCAGCGGCGGGCGCGTATTTCTTGGTCGCCTCGGAGCCCACGGCGAAAAGCGCCATGTCCCAGCCGGTGAAATCGAAAGTGTCGAGGTCTTTGGTCTTGAGGGTCTTGTCCCCGAAGGTGATCTCAGTCCCGAGCGAACGGCGGCTGGCAAGAGCCACGATCTCGTCCACGGGGAACTGACGCTCCGCAAGGATATTCAACATTTCACGGCCCACATTGCCTGTGGCACCGACGACGGCGACGCGATAACCCATCTGATTACTCCAGTCTGTCCAATTTAATTTGACGCCATTTAACGTGCCTGCGGGGCATTGGCTAGGGCCAGCCGTGCGCGGGCGGGGCAGGGCGGCGCTTTGCCGGGGTTAAAGAACCTTGATCACGTCCTTGTTGATCGCCAGCATATAGCCGCGCCGGGCGATGTTCTTGACCAGCAGTTCCGACACCAGCTGGTTGCCAAGCGTGTCGCGCAGGCGTTTGATCCGCGTGGCACCGGCGGCCTCATCACAGTCGGCAGGGCTGCGGCCCGAGATCATGCCTTCAATCTCGGAACCCGACAGCACGTCGTCATCCATCCGCGCCTCGGCAAGGACCGACATCGTCTCCATCGCAGCAGCCGTCAGTTTGAAGCCGAGGTTGTTGAGATAGACGGTATTCTCTTCCCGGCTGATCAGCAGGGAATTGACCTGGATGCCCGTCCGCTCAATCTGGGCCATGCGGCGGTTGAAGCCGATCAGCATGAACAGAAACACCATCGCCGCGACCAGCATGGCGCTGGCAAAGACCAAAAGCACCACGATCACGATGCGGTAGCTGGCCAAAGTCTCGGAAAAGGCGGTGCCGGACTGGGCGAGGATTTCCAGCAGCTTGATCTCGGCCTGGGTGGTCAGATCGTCGTTCTCGATAAAGATCCGCTCGACCCGGGCGTTAAAGACGTTCGCATCCGGCAGCGCCCAGAGCAGCACAAGCGCCCCGACCAAAAGCACGGCGACCACGGCGGCGATGCCACCGATCACGAAACGCCCGCCAAATCTGCGCATGTCAGAAGCGGAGGTAGAATGTTCCTGCACTGTCTTTCCTTTGATCCAAGCCTTCGTCCCCGAAAACAGACAGCACATTCAACAATGTCCAGCCCTCCGCTGCAAGACGCGGCGTGAGTTCGGTTTCGGCGGAGGCTGGCTCACAGGCCCCGGAGATCTGCGCCACCCCATAGTGAAGGCGCAGCGGATTGTCTTGCTTGGCCTTGTAATCGGCAAAGCATCCAGCCGTTGCCGCGGCGGGCAGGGCCAGAATGACCGCCAGCGCGGTCAGCAATGAGAGACATGGGTTTTTCATATGTTTTTAATGCGCTTTCACCCGCTGATATTCAATAACCAAGGCGTTTTGAGCGCCTTGTTATTGGATAGCGCCCCCCTGTTATTGCCTGTCTTTGGCCCTCATCCCAGTTTGGTGGCACCAACAGACACACGAACCGATACGCGGCCCCCGAGTTATGGCCGCAGAGGATCAAGGGCGCAGCGAAACGCGCCGATAACGAGAAGGGACCAGACCCATGTACCGCAAGTTCATTGCTACCATCGCCGCCCTGTCGGTTGCCATCACTGCCTTTGACGCCCGCCCGGCTGCTGCCGATGAAAAAGAGGTGCTGCGCACGCTCGCCGCGATTGCGGGTGTCGCGATCGTGGGCAAGATGATCTACGACAACAACAAAGAGCGCAAAGAGCGTGAGACCGTGACCCGTCGCCGTGCCGCGCCGGTCTATGAGGCGCCCCGGTATTACCCCACGGTTTCCAAGCGGCCCCATCCGCGCCCCTATGTTGACCCGCGCCCCGCGCCGCGCCGCAGCAGCGACTGGACCCGCCCTGAGCGCGACCGTGCCACTTACCCTGAGCGCGACCGTGCCACTTACCCTGAGCGCGAAGTGCGCCCCCTGCCTGAGCGCGTGGACCGCAAGCTCCTGCCGCAGCAGTGTTTTCGCAGCTATGAGGGCGATGAGGGCAAGGTCATGATGTTTGGCGAGCCCTGCCTTGAAAAGAATTACTCCTATGCCGATCGCCTGCCCCGCTACTGCGCCAAACGCGTCAGTACCGCCGAGGGCGCGCGCTACGGCTATGACGCCCGCTGTCTGCGCGACTCGGGTTACAGCTTGGCGCGTCGGTAAATCCGGCGTGCCTTGACCGAGCGGCACGTCCCTGTCGCTCGGGTTTTGAAAGGGGGGGT
>NZ_SZNL01000004.1:117332-218209 GCF_005068605.1 Sulfitobacter sp. 15WGC
GGGGGGGGGTGTTCGGGCGCCTCCCCTTTCTCTTTTCTGTTGCACCTTAGGGGCGCATGCGGTTTCACCAGCCCCATGATACCTGACTATGAACTCGAACGCGGGGCGATGACCCGCGGCTTTCGCACCATCGCCGGTGTGGATGAAGTGGGCCGTGGCCCGCTGGCCGGGCCGGTCACTGCCGCCGCCGTGGTCTTTGCCGAAGGGCAGATCCCCGAGGGGCTGAACGATTCCAAGAAACTGACCGCCCGCGCCCGTGAAAAGCTTTATGAAGAGATCATGTCGGTCGCCGTGGTCTGCGTGGCCCATGCCACGGTCGAAGAGATCGAGGAACACAACATCTTGCGTGCCAGCCATCTGGCCATGACCCGCGCCTTGGCCGGTTTGGCCTGCAAAGCGGACTATGCGCTGATCGACGGCAATATGCTTCCGCGTGATTTGGCGCTGCCCGCGCAACCTGTGGTGAAGGGCGATGCGCGCTGTCTGTCGATCTCGGCGGCTTCTATTGTTGCGAAAACCGTGCGCGATAACCTCATGGTGGATTTGGCGCAACAGCATCCGGGTTACGGTTGGGAAACCAATATGGGCTATGGCTCGAAAAGCCACATCGCCGCCCTGCAGGATCTTGGTGTCACCCCACACCATAGACGTTTGTTCAAACCGGTACACAATATCTTGTATCAAGCCAATTTGTTAACCGATTGATTCAAAAAAGAAATTGACCACGATTCTCTGATGGCTCATTTTATCCACAACCAATGAGCGCTTAAGCGCCGGGTAATGAGGCAGAGATATGAAAACGATGACAAAGGGCGCCGCGGCGCTTCCCTTGAACACTATTGTTGCGGGCGATTGCATTGAGGCAATGAACGCCCTCCCAGCAGAATCGGTGGATCTGATCTTCGCGGATCCACCCTACAACTTGCAGTTGCGAGGTGATTTGCATCGCCCCGACAACTCCAAGGTCGATGCAGTTGATGACGAATGGGACCAATTCGCCAGCTTCAAAGCCTATGACGAATTCACCCGCGCATGGCTCAAAGCCGCGCGGCGTCTGCTCAAGCCCGATGGCGCAATCTGGGTGATCGGCAGCTACCACAACATCTTTCGCGTCGGTGCCGCGCTTCAGGATCAGGGCTTCTGGATCCTTAACGACGTGGTCTGGCGCAAGTCGAACCCAATGCCGAACTTCCGTGGCAAGCGCTTTACCAATGCCCATGAGACGATGATCTGGGCCGGCAAGAGCGAGAACAGCAAATACACCTTCAACTATGAGGCGCTGAAGGCGCTGAACGAAGGCATCCAGATGCGCAGCGATTGGGTGCTGCCGATCTGCACCGGCCATGAGCGTCTGAAGGATGAGGCGGGCGAGAAAGCGCATCCGACGCAGAAGCCCGAAAGCCTGCTGCACCGCATCCTCGTCGGCTCGACCAACCCCGGCGACGTGATCCTCGACCCGTTCTTCGGCACTGGCACCACCGGCGCCGTGGCCAAGATGCTGGGCCGCGATTTCATCGGGATCGAACGTGAGGAAGCCTATCGCAAGGTTGCCGAAAAGCGGATCTCGATGGTGCGCAAATTCGACAACGAAGCGCTGCAAACCACCACCTCCAAACGCGCCGAGCCGCGTGTGCCTTTCGGCCAGCTGGTCGAGCGTGGCATGCTGCGCCCGGGCGAGAACCTCTATTCCATGAATGGCCGCCACAAGGCCAAGGTCCGCGCCGATGGCACCCTGATCGGCAGCGATGTCAAAGGGTCGATCCATCAGGTGGGCGCGGCCTATGAGAAAGCCCCCAGCTGCAACGGCTGGACCTATTGGTGCTACAAGAAAGACGGCAAGAATGTCCCCATCGACATTCTGCGTCAGCAGATCAGAGCCGAGATGGCGAACTGATCCACCCCGGATAATCGAACACCGCCGGCACCCGTGGCCCCTCTGCGTGAGGGGCATGCACACGGGTGCCTACCTTGACCCCGCCCAATGGCGGGTTTTTTTGGTTCTGCTTTTTCTGTGAGGCTGGCCTAATGCATCTGCCGGTTGCGGCCCTGAAGCGCGCGCAGCGCAGCGGCGAGGTAGCTGGCATCGAAGTCGCATTTATTCACCACATAGAGCACCCCGGCAGAGGCGGCTTTCTCCCACATGATCGGAGAGGGCCAATCGCTGAGCATGATGACGGGGGTTTGAGCGTGGCGATGATCACAGGCCAGTTCCAACGCGAAATTTGCGCCCAGCCCATCGGGCAGGTTGTTGTCGAGCAGGATCAGCGCCTTGTCCCCGGCGCGGAGCGCCCGGCGTGCGGCTTCGATGCTGGGGGCGAATTCGACCTGCATCCCGCCATAGGCGCGGGCCAGAACGCGGCGCAGCCTTTCTCTGTCAAATTCACTGTCTTCGACGATCAGACAGGTGCCATCATAGGCCGCCGCGCGGCGTTTGTTGGTGCTGCATCAATACCACTCCACTGGTAACAATCGCAGCTTTTCTGGCAGGCAAAGTTTAACTTTGCGTTGCCGTGTTCAGAGCCGGGGCAGGGGATTGCTGGCCTTGTTGTAGGCTTTCCAATCGGTGATCTCAGGGTAATACATCTCGCGCCATTTGCGCACCCGCGGGTTCATGACGCGCCGCCACAGTGGCGGCACCATGGCGGCCATGGTCATCACCGGATAGCCATAGGGAAGCTGTGGCGCGTCGCCCGTGCCGTAGGTCTGCAAGACCGGAAAGCGCCGGTCGGGTTTGTAGTGGTGATCGGAATGGCGTTGCAGGTTGATCAGCAGCCAGTTGCTGGCCTTATGTGCCGCGTTCCACGAATGGCGCGGCTGGACATGTTCATATTTTCCGCCGCCCAGATGTTTGCGCGTCAGCCCGTAGTGTTCGATGTAATTGACCAGTTCCAATTGCCAGATCGCCACCCCGGCTTGGACAAGGAACAGGCCCAGCCCGCTCCAACCGCCCAAGATCAGCGCCAGCAGCAAAAAGGTGGCTTGCAGCGCCCAGTATTTGAAAAAGGGATTGCCCGGATCGGTCCAAGGCAGCCCCTTTCGGGCCAGCATGTTCTTTTCCGCTTGGAAGGCCGAGGTGAGCGACTCGCGCAGCACGCGGGGGTAGAAGCGATGAAACCCTTCGTTGTAGCGCGCCGTCACCGTGTCGCGCGGGGTGCCGACATGGCGGTGGTGCACCAGCAGATGCTCTGACCGGAAATGCGAATATAGCACCATGGCCAGCAGGATATCCGCCAGCCGCCGCTCGGTCTTGTTACGTTGGTGCATCAGCTCATGGCTGTAGTTGATCCCGATGGTGCCGGTGATGACGCCGACGCCAAAGAACAGAAAGATCCGCTCTGCCGTGCCCAGATGCCCGGCGCGTGTGGCGTAGTAGATCAGGCCAAAGACGGTGAGGAATTGCAGCGGGGTCCAGAGCAGGGTGACAAGGCGGTACCAATAAAGGTCATCTTCCGTCGCCTCCAGATCGGCGTTGTCGAGGTTCAACCCCAGCACCGCGTCGAGCATTGAAAACAGATACCATGTCACCAGCGGCAGCAGTGCGATGGTCCAGCCGCCCTGCGCCGCACAGAACCACGCCAGCGGGATCAGCAGCAGGGACATCCAGAAAGGCAGGGCGCGCGACAGACGGGCGAGGTCTTGGGCGGCGATGATGCGGTTGGCCATGGGGCACCTCATAGTTGCGCGCCAGATATACCGCAGTTTATCCGAGGCTCAAAGCCTGACGCGGCGCTATCGCGCGAGGTCGAAGGCTTTGCGCATGACGGTGGGCAGATCGCTGGGGCGGAACTGGTTCTGGCCGATGAATTCACCGTTTTCGGGGCGGCTGTCATGGCCGACCCGGGCGTGCTGTACCGTCAGCATCAGATGAAAATGGGTGAAGGTGTGGCGCACCTCGCCGGGCAGGGCGCGCCAATCGGCGGCCAAGGGCGGCATGCCTTCGGGCCGCGGCTCGGATGTGTCGACCCAGTCGGAGCCGGGCCAGCCGAGCATACCGCCAAGCAGCCCCTTCTCGGGCCGCGTCTCTAGCAGCCATGCGCCATCCTCGCGCTCTGCCAGATAGACCGTGCCGTGACGGATGGGTTTCGGTTTCTTCGGCGTCTTCTTGGGCAAGAGCGCCGCCGTGCCTTCCGCCCGCGCGGCGCAGGGATCGCGCCAAGGGCAAATGCCGCAGGCGGGGGATTTCGGGGTGCAGATCGTGGCGCCGAGATCCATCACCGCTTGGGCATAGTCGCCGGGCCGGGCCGCGGGGGTCAGGGCGGCGGCGCGGGCCATCAGCTCGGGCTTGGCGGCGGGCAGGGGCGTGTGGGTGTCATAGATCCGCGCCATCACCCGCTCCACATTGCCGTCGAGCACCGCATGGGGCAGATCGAAGGCGATGGAGGCAATCGCTGCCGCCGTATAGGGCCCGATCCCCGGCAGTTTCAGCAGCGCGTCGTGATCCGCGGGGAAATTGCCGCCATGCTCATCCACCACCACCCGCGCGCATTTCAGCAGGTTGCGGGCGCGGGCGTAATAGCCAAGCCCGGCCCATTCGGCCATCACATCGGCATCCTCGGCAGCGGCGAGGGCGGCCACATCCGGCCAGCGGGCGGTGAACCGTGCGAAGTAATCCTTTACCGTGGCCACGGTGGTCTGCTGCAACATGACCTCGCTCAGCCAGATGCGGTAGGGGTCGGGCATGACTCCGGCGATCCGGTCCTGCGGCGGCACCCGCCATGGCAGGGCGCGGGCATGGGTGTCGTACCACTCTAGCAGGATCGGCGGCAGCTCGCTGACGCGGGTTTTCTCACGCAATGTTTAGGCCTTTCGACGGGGCAGGGGCTGGTGACGCTGGGGCAAATGGTTATGTATGTCAGCACATTCGGGAAACAAAGCCATGCCGCCACGTCGTACGACTACAAAAGGGTTCAAACGCACCAACAGCCTGCTGTCGCAACAGATCCGCAAGGCGAGCGAGACGCGCGGCTTTGCGCAATCGCGTCTGCTGACCCATTGGGCTGAGATCGCGGGCGAGGCGACCGCCGCCATCTCGCGCCCTGTCGAGATCAGCTATGGCCGCAAGGAAGGCATCGGTGCCACCCTGACCCTGCTGACCACCGGGGCCAATGCGCCCATGCTGGAAATGCAGAAAGAGCAACTGCGCGCGCGGGTCAACGCGGTCTACGGCTACAACGCCATCGCGCGGGTGCGGATCACCCAGACGGCGGCGACCGGATTTGCCGAAGGGCGCGTCGCTTTCGATCACAAGCCCAAGGGCGAGAAGCCCCGCCCCAACCCCGCGTTGCAACAAAAAGCAGCCGAGGCCGCCAAGCCGGTGGCCGATGAGGGGCTGCGCGAGGCCCTTGCACGTCTGGGCGAGAACATATTGAACAAGAACCAAAGCTGACGATCTGATAGCTGGTCAAACGGAAGGAACATCCTATGAATCGCAGAAACGTAATCCTTGGCGGTCTTGCCACCCTCGGCGTCGGCGGCTGGTTCGCCGCGAGCAGCTTTGGCTCGGCCCCCCTTGGCAGCACTGCGCTGACCCCCTTCGTCGGCGCTGCGAACGCGCAAACGACCGAGGGCGAAGTCGACACCTCCGGCATCACCGAGATGGTCCTGGGCGATGAGAACGCGCCGGTGACGGTTGTCGAATACGCCTCTTTCACCTGCCCGCATTGCGCGACCTTCCACAACGACACCTTCAAAAAGCTGAAGGCCGATTACATCGACAGCGGCAAGGTCAAGTTCATCTACCGCGAAGTCTACTTTGACCGCTACGGTCTCTGGGCCTCCATGGTGGCGCGCTGCGGCGGGCAGGAGAAGTTCTTTGGCATCGCCGACCTGATCTACAAATCGCAAAGCGAATGGACCCGCGCGGGCGAGCCTGCCGCCATCGTCGATGAGCTGCGCAAGATTGGCCGTCTGGCCGGGCTCGATAACGAGACGCTGGATGAATGCCTGAAAGACGGCGGAAAGGCCGAGGCGCTGGTGGCATGGTACACCGCAAACGCCAAAGAGGATGACATCTCAAGCACGCCGAGCTTTGTCATTGACGGCAAGAAACACTCCAACATGTCCTATGCCGACATGAAGGAAATCCTCGACGAAGCGCTGGCTGGCTAATGACCGCACCGCTTGCAGGACTGAAAGTCGTCGAATTGGCGCGTGTTCTGGCTGGCCCTTGGGCCGGTCAGACACTGTCGGACCTCGGATGCGAGGTGATCAAAGTGGAAAGCCCGGCGGGGGATGACACCCGCCAATGGGGGCCACCCTTCGTCACCCGGGAGGAGGATGTCACCGCTTCCTATTTCCACTCGACCAACCGGGGCAAAGCCTCGGTCACCGTGGATTTCCGCACTGAGGAAGGTCAGGCGCAGGTCAAAGAGCTTTTGGCCGATGCGGATATCCTGATCGAGAATTTCAAGACCGGGGGATTGGCAAAATACGGGTTGGACTATGCGAGCCTATCTGCGCAGTTCCCGAAGCTGATCTATTGTTCGATCACGGGGTTCGGCCATACCGGGCCTTATGCCCATCGCGCGGGTTATGATTTCATCATCCAAGGCATGTCCGGCCTGATGTCGATCACCGGAGAGCCGGACGGCCAGCCGCAGAAATCCGGCATGGCGATCACCGATATCTTTACCGGGGTCTATGCCAGCACCGCGATTCTGGCCGCCGTTCATCAGCGTCACCAAACCGGGGTGGGCCAGCATATCGACATGGCCCTGCTTGATTGCGCCGTGGCGATCACCGGCAATCAGGCGATGAACTATCTCACCACCGGCAAGGCGCCGACGCGGATGGGCAACGCCCACCCCAACCTGACGCCCTATGAGGTGTTTGAGTGTTCCGACGGCCATCTCATCATCGCCACCGGCAATGACGGGCAGTACCAGCGCCTGTGTCAATTGCTGGGGCTCGATGACATGGCCACCGCGCCGGAGTACCTCAAGAACGCCGACCGGGTCGCCAACCGGCCCGAGATGATCCGCCGCCTGACCGGGGCGACCCGGCTGCGCAGCCGTGACGACCTTTTGGCCGCTTGCGAAGCGCATGGCGTGCCTGCCGGGCCGATCAACGACATGGCCGATGTCATGGCCGATCCGCAGGTCGTAGCGCGGGGCATGCAGATCGAACTCGACGGTGTGCCGGGGCTGCGCTCGCCCTTTACCTTTTCGGGGGCCGAGCTTTCGCTGCACCGGCCTGCGCCGAAACTGGGCGATGACAACAAGGCCTAAGGCGGTGGCAGCCTGTCCAGCGCTGCATGCAGCGCGTTGCCTTCGGGCAGGGACAGGCGCACCGGCAGGGTCAGCACCTTGGCACGGAACTCCATCGGCAGGCGCACCGCGTCTTTCTCGGTGGTGACAAGCTGGGCGCCGCGCATCGCGGCCTCGGCCTCCAGCCGCAGCATCAGCCGCGAGGTCAGCGGCTGGTGATCCTCCAGCGCCTCGGCATGAAGGATCGTCGCCCCCAGCCCGCGCAGCGTGGCGAAAAACTTCTCTGGATGGCCGATGCCTGCAAAGGCGAGGACTTGGGAATCCGACCAATCCATCCCGGTTTGCAACGGCGCGAGTTCGGCGCGGGCGTGCGGCAGGTCTGTCTTGGGCAGTCGTTTCGCAAAGCGCGCTTGGGCCGCCTCATCCCCGATAGAGAGCAAGAGATCGGCCCGCGCCAGCCCCGCCGCGACAGGCTCACGCAGCGGCCCGGCGGGCAAGCACAGGCCGTTGCCGAACCCTTTGACCGCGTCTACCACGACGATGCTCAGATCCTGCACCAGCGCGGGGTTCTGAAAACCGTCATCCAGCACCACCAGCGTGGCCCCCGCAGCTTCGGCGGCCTGCGCGCCCGCTGCGCGATCCCGGGCGACCCAGACATCCGCAAAGGCGGCGAGCAGCAGTGGCTCGTCCCCGATCTCCTCGGCGCTGTGCTGCACGGGATCGACCCGCACTGGCCCCTCTAGCGTGCCACCATAGCCGCGTGAGACGACATGCGGGCGATGGCCGCGCTCCAGCAGATATTGCAGCACAGCCATCACCGTGGGCGTCTTGCCGGTGCCGCCTGCGTTGATATTGCCGACGCAGATCACCGGCACCCCCAACCGCAGCGGCGTGCCGCCCGCCAGCCGCCGCGCGGTGGCCGTGGCATAGAGCGCGCCCAGCGGTTGCAACAACCGTGCGCGCCAGTCGGGGCGGGGCAGATGCCAGAAATCAGGCGCGCGCATCGGATGCTCCCATTTCTTCGTCGAGCCGGTCTTGCACCATATCAATCACCCTATCGGCCAGTTCGGCCCCTTCGCTGATCACGTCCCAGCCCGCATGGGCCATGGTGGCGGCCTGATCCGGCGCAATCAAGCGCGACACCGCATTGCCAAGCGCGCCCGCGTCATTGACGATCCGCGCCGCGCCTGCCGTGGCGAGCCGCCCGTAAGAGGGCAGGAAGTTGCGCACCTTGGGACCGTAGAGCACCGCCGAGCCAAGCGCCGCGGCCTCGAAGGGGTCGCAGCCGCCGTGGCCCGAGACCAGCGAAGACCCGAGGAAAGACACCGGCGCCACCCGAAAGAACAGCCCCCGGTCGCCCGGATCGTCCGCCACCATGACCTGCGTCGTCTCATCGGGGTAAGGGTCGTCGCCCCACCGCATCGTGGTGAACCCCCGCGCGCGGGCGCGCTCATGGGCGATATCGGCGGTCGGGTAATCATGGGTGTGCAGGATAAGCAGCAACCGATGCGAGAGGCGCAGCGCTTGGCGATGGGCGGTGAGCACGACAGGTATCTCTCCGGCCAAAACCTGCGTCGCATACCAAACCGGACGCCCGACCAGACAGGCCGACATATCCGCCAAATCCGATTCCGCGCAGCGCAGCGCCTGACCACCCGCCAGCAGCGGCGAGGTCACCTGCCCCTTGTTGCGCGGCAGGCCCAGCTGCACGAGGCGGCGCAGCACGGCGGGGGAACGGGTCAGCACCTGATCGAAGGCCGCCAGCAACTGCCGCGTCACATCGGGCAGCCAACGGTCCCGGCGGCCATCGAAACCGGCGCTGTCGGCGTCGATCATCATCATGGGGCAGCCGCGCGCTGCGGTCTCCAACACGAGGTTGGGCCTCAGCCCGCCCCATGTCCACAGGCAGAAATCGGGCCGCCAGTGGTCAAGGAACCGCGCCACATTGTCGGGGTGTTCGCTGGGGGCGGGGAAGATGAACAGATCGCGCGTCTCGGGCGTGGGCAGCTCTTGGGCCGCCGCGCTTTCCGAGAGGGTGACCAGCACTGCGACCCGGTCGCGCATCGCCATGAACCGTTTGGCAAGGTCGAGCACGGCCAACACGTTGCCCGCTTCGGCGGCATGCATCCAGACCAGCTCCCCCTCGGGGCGGGGGGCGTAGGGCGGCGCGTCTTCGGCCCCGCCCCGGCGCACGAGGGCGCGATAGGCTGCAAGCCCCAGCGACCGCGCCGCCATGGTGGTTTATTCCAGCTCTTCGGTGGGCGAGGCCGAGGTCTCTTCGTCGCGCAGTCGGTGCAGATGGGCGATGTAATAGCGCATATGCGCGTTATCCACGGTGCGATGCGCTTCGGATTTCCATGCGTCATAGGCGCTGGCATAATTGGGGAAGATCCCGACGATGTGGATGTCGTCGACATTCTTGAACGCGTTCTTGGTCGGATCGACAAGTTCGCCACCGAAAACAAGGTGCAGGCGTTGGGTCATTGAGCTGTCCTTTGATCTGTCAAAGCTGCGGTGCTGCGCATAGTGCCTAGCAGATGAGGCCGGTCACGCAAGGGCGTCGATCAGCGCGCGCTGCACCGAAGGCCCACCCGCCACGATGCCATCAACACGCGGGTCGCGGTTGTTGAACCTAAGCGGTGCGCCCGTGGCGGTGGTGCAACTGCCGCCCGCTTCGGCCACGATCAGCGTGCCGGCGGCGATGTCCCATTCCCATGTGCGGCGCAGGGTGATCATCGCGTCGAAAGAGGCATCGGCCACCAGCGCCATACGGTAGGCGAGCGAGGGGCGGTAGCTGCGTTTGAACACCGGTGCCGCGCCGCCGTGCCAGCGTTCGGCCACCAGCGCGGGCCGCGCGGCAAGCACGGTCGCCTCGGCCAGTTTGCCCACCTCGGAGGTGCGGATCGGCGCGCCGTTCAACGTGGCCCCGCCGCCCCGGTGCGCGGCATAGAGCATGTCGCGCATCGGCAGATAGACCACCGCCGCCGTCACCGCGCCGCCCTCGGCCACCGCCAGCGAATGCGCCCAAGTGTCGGACCCTTCGACAAAGCTACGGGTGCCGTCGATCGGATCGATGATGAAGACCCGCTCATGCCCCAGCCGGTCGGTATTGTCCTCCGTCTCCTCAGACAGCCAGCCATAGTCGGGCCGCGCCCTGCGCAACTCCGACAGCAGCAGATCGTTCACCGCCAGATCGGCTTCGGTCACCGGGCCTGCGTTATCGGGCTTGTCCCAACGTTTCGCCGTGGCCCCGACAAAGCCGCGCGCCACGGCACCCGCCTTGCGGGCGGCGTCGATCAGGAGGGTGAGATCGTCCTCAGGCACCGGCAAGGGTCATTCCCGGCACCAGCAGCGAAGGCACCACGCGGCTAAGATGCGTCCGCGCGTCATTGGCGGGGATCATCGCCCGCAGCATGTCACGCAGGTTGCCCGCGATGGTGCATTCGTTGATCGCATGGGTGATCTCACCATTCTCGACCCAGAGGCCCGAGGCGCCGCGCGAATAGTCGCCCGTGTTGGGGTTGATCGTGCTGCCGATCATGGAGGTCACCAATAGCCCCGTGCCCATCTCGGCAATCAGATCGTCGCGGCTGGCCTCGCCTTGGGTCAGCGCGATGTTCCAGTTCGACGGCTGCGGGCCAGAGCCGGGGCCGCGCGCGGCGTTGCCGGTGGGGCTGAGTTCCAGCTTGCGGGCGGTGGCGAGGTCGAGCGTCCAATCTTGCAAGATGCCCTTGTCGACGATGGCCCGCCGTTGGGTCGGCAGCCCTTCGGCGTCGAAGGGGCGCGAGCCGGTGGCGCGGATGCGGGTCGGGTCTTCGATCAGGGACAGGGCTTCGGGCAGCACCTGTTCGCCCTTGGCATCGCGCAGGAAGGACGCGCCGCGCGCAATCGCCTGACCGTTGATCGCCCCCAACAGGTGCCCGATCAGCGAGGCGGCGATGCGTTCGTCGAACAGCACCGGGTAGCTGCCGGTGGGGGGCTTGCGGGCGTCGAGCCGCGCCAGCGCGCGTTCGCCCGCGCGTGTGCCGATCTCCTGCGCGTCGCGCAGATCGGCCTGAAAGATGCGGCTGTCGCCGTCATAATCCCGCTCCATCCCGGTGCCGCTGCCTGCGATGGCGACACAGGACAGCCCGCGTTCGCTGCGGGCATAGCCGCCCTCGAACCCGTTTGTCGCGGCGAGGTAAATCTCTTGCGCGCCATAGCCCGCGCCCGCCGATTGCACTTGGCTGACCCCTTTGACGGCGAGCGCGGCGGCTTCGGCGCGGGCGGCGTCCTCTTGCAGGGCTTCGGGGGAAGGTTCGGGCGTGGGGTCGCAAAGCTCCAGCCCTTCGGCATCGCGGCGCGGTGAGAGTTGATCGGGGTCGGCCAGCCCGGAATAAGGGTCTTCGGGCGCTTCTCGGGCCATGGCGACGGCGCGTTCGGCCATTTCCTCGATCGTGCGCGATGACGTGTCGGAGGCCGAGACATTGGCCGAACGTTGGCCGACGAAGACCCGCAGCCCGATGTCCGTCCCTTCGGAGCGTTCGGCCTGTTCCAGCGCCCCGCCGCGCACTTCGATCGAGACAGAGCTTGCCGTGATCGCCATGGCATCGGCCGCATCCGCCCCGGCCTTGGTGGCCGCGTGAAGGAGGGACTTGGTCAATGCATCAAGGGCGTCTGGCATGGTCTGGCTCCTTTTGGGGTTGGAAAAGGGGTAATCCCCTGCCCCGCGGGGGGCAAGGGCTGGGCTCTATTTTCCCAGATAGGGCAGGCGCGGCGCAGGGCCGCGCCGCCGGTTATTTGATCTGCTGACCGTTGGCGAGGATGCCGCCCTCTTCGGTGAACTCGATTCTGGAGGTCAGGGAATCTTCGCCCTCGCCCGGCACGGTGAAGAGGCCCATCATCATCCGCGCGCCCATCGCCTGATCCTGCGGCACGAGGCCCATCGCCACCAATTTGTCGAGCAGGGCCACACCGCCGACCAGCGACAGATCCAGTGCGCCCACGGGTTTCGGCATGCCGGGCACGGTTTGCATATCGTCATTGTCAAAGGTGATCGCGCCCGAGGCGTCGAACTCGGCCCCGGCCACGTCCAGCGACACTTCGTTCACGTTCAGCGCGTGAATCTCGCCCGGCGCCTCACCGCCCATGGTGGCGGTGACTTCGGGGTCCATCAGTTCGAACAGCAGTTTGGCCTTGCCCGACAGGTCCACGACCAAGGTCGCCGGGTCGCGGGGCAATTGGCCGGTGGGATCGAAGATGCCCCAGATCATGTCCGACATCTCAAAACGGTCGAGCGTGACGCCAAAGGCGAAATCCTGTGGCTCTTCGGACTTCAACACCGGCATTTTGAGGTTAAAGGCGCTCTCTGCCATG
This sequence comes from Sulfitobacter sp. 15WGC, assembly GCF_005068605.1. NCBI lineage: Bacteria > Pseudomonadati > Pseudomonadota > Alphaproteobacteria > Rhodobacterales > Roseobacteraceae > Sulfitobacter > Sulfitobacter sp. 15WGC. Next base: position 129,893 of record NZ_SZNL01000004.1, read on the forward strand.
CTGAACTGGATCGGGAAGGGCATGTCGGCGGCGGTCACGCTGACCTCAATGTCCTGCTGGCCGCCGTCATAAGAAAGCCCCTCCGGCCCCATGGCCACGCCGAGCTTCGCCCCGGTCGAGCTTGAGATCAGTTGAAACTCCCCATTCTCGGGGTCGGAAACCTGCATGTCGGTGCGGCCCGCGCCAGCGGTAAAGCTACCGTCGAAGGCAAGACCTTCGCGCATCATCGCGGCCACGTCGGCGCCTGCGTCGATCATCGGCAGCGTGCCGCTGCCGTCAAAAACCACCTGATCGACCCCGCCCGTCACGGCAACGCGGGCCGGGTCTTCGGGGGTTTTCATCACCACGTCATATTGCAGGCTGTCGATGCGGCCCGATTGGTCATAGCGGCGCGTCTCGGTGCCGGTCATCTCGGTCCGGCTGCTGACGCCGGTACCGATCAGCGTGAACTTGGCTTCTTCCTCGGTATAGCTTTGCTCGCCCACCTTGAGCCCGGCCAGCGTGAGCGAAATGCTGTCGGCGGCATAGTCGTATTGCAGTGCCTCGGCGCTGCCGCTGGCGCGCATCACCGGCGCGGTCTGGGCGTAGTTCAACACCATCGACACCGGTTCATCCTCCGCCGTTTCGGGCGCGACGTTGATCGTCATCGGCATGACGGTGGGCATGCGGATATTGACCGCCCCGTCACCTTCGGGCTCAAAGCTGAGCGTCCCGAGCGACATGGAGAAATCGCCGCCCTCTTCGGCCATGTCCATCTTCAGGGTCACATCGCTGACGGTCAGGTCATCGCCGTTGAAGGCTTCGCTTGCCTCGACCTCATAGCCCATGCTCTCCATATACTGGCGCCAATCGCCCCAGACGTCGGAAGGGGTCAGGTCGGCCCAGAGGGGCGTCGAAGCCAGCGTGACCGGCAGGGCGAGGAACAGCGATGCGGTGGAAATGCGAGACATCGGAAAATCCTTTTCGGCAATGAGTTACGCATAGGGTCTGCCAATCCCCGCGCAGGGTCAAGCGATGCGAGGCTGGACCCGGGTTGATCGGCAGATTACCACAGCCCTCAAGCAATGTACAAAACAAGCGGAAGGATCCCCCCATGGACATGACAGGCAAGACGATCATGATTACCGGCGCCAGCCGGGGCATCGGCGCCGCCGCCGCGCGTGTGTTCGCCGAGGCGGGCGGCAATGTCGCCCTGTTGGCGCGCAGTCAGGATGCCATCGCCGAATTGGCCGGAGAGTTGGGCAAACAGGCCATCGCCATCCCCTGCGACGTGACCCGCTATAACGAGATGACCTCGGCGGTCGAGACCACGCGCCGGGCCTTTGGTGGCCTCGACGTTCTGATCAACAACGCAGGCGTGATCGACCCGATCTCGCTCATGGGAGAGGCCGATCCCGCGGATTGGGCCAAGGCGATCAACATCAATGTCACGGGTGTCTTCCACGGCATGCGCGCGGCGCTGCCCTTGATGAAGGAAAACGGCGGCGGCACGGTGCTGACGATTTCTTCGGGCGCGGCGCATAACCCGGTGGAGGCGTGGAGCCACTACTGCGCGTCAAAGGCGGCGGCGAATATGCTGACCCAGTGTTTGCACCACGAAGAGGGCGGCAACGGCATCCGCGCCATCGGCCTGTCTCCCGGCACCGTGGCCACCGACATGCAGCGCGACATCAAGGACAGCGGCGTGAACCCGGTCAGCCAGTTGGATTGGGACGTGCATATCCCCGCCGATTGGCCCGCCCGCGCGCTGCTGTGGATGTGCGGCCCGGAGGCGGATCGTTTCTTGGGTGATGAGATTTCCCTGCGCGACGAAGGCATCCGCAAGGCGGTGGGCCTCATATGATCGAGCTTGACCGCGCGGGCGACATCTGGACCGTCACGATCAACCGCCCCGACAAGGCCAATTCCCTGACCCATGCCATGCTGGTCGAATTGGCCGAGATCATGGAAGCGGCGCAGGCCGCCCGCGCGGTGATCCTGACCGGGCGCGGCAAGGTGTTCAGCGCCGGGGCCGATCTGGACGAAGCCCGCGCGGGCCTTGCGAAATCGGATGTTTGGGAGCGTCTCTCGGGCGCGGTGGCCGCCCTGCCGGGGCTGAGCATCGCCGCGCTCAACGGCACGCTGGCGGGCGGTGCGATGGGCATGGCGCTGGCCTGCGACCTGCGCATCGCGGTGCCGGGGGCTAAGTTCTTTTATCCGGTGATGAAGCTGGGCTTCCTGCCGCAGCCCTCTGACCCGGCGCGGATGGCGGCGCTGATCGGCCCTGCGCGGACCAAGCTTTTGCTGATGGGCGGGCAGAAGATCACGGCGGAAGAGGCGCTGCGTTTTGGCCTGATCGACCGCATCGTCGCGGCGGAGGAGGTGCAGGAACACGCGCAGGCGCTGGCCGCCGACACAGTGGCGGCAAGCCCAGACATCGCGCAGGAAATCAAACGGATGTGCGGCCCCGCCTAACGTTTGCGCGTACCGCCGGGCACTTTGGAGCGGAAGCCCGGCGGGCGTTTCGCCACCCATGCGGCGAATTTGGCCAGCCGCGGGTGGCTGCGCAGCGCTTCGGGCGTGTTGTAGTGCCGCGCCAGTTCGGTCTCAGTCAGGGCGGCGTGCACCTCTCGGTGGCAGATGTGATGCATCAGCACCGTCGGCCCGCCCTTGCCACCGCGCAGCTTGGGGATCAGATGATGCAGGCTCTGCGGCACGTCCTCAGGGATGGGCCGGTGGCAGAGCGGGCAATGTGGCACGGTTTCGCCTTGGGTCACGGTCCTCCCTTTCGCTTGCATTGCAGGGCCACGGCAGGCAAGAGGATGTGTCAAATCCTCCCCAAGGCAAGGACAGGCCCATGGCTTCCCCGTCAGACAAGCAGACCCAAGGGCGCGCCGCGTGACCCGCGCCTTGGTCATTGGGGGCGGCCCGGCGGGGCTGATGGCGGCAGAGGTCATGGCGCAGGCGGGGCTGTCGGTCACGCTCTGCGAGGCGAAACCCTCGGTCGGGCGCAAGTTCTTGATGGCGGGCAAATCCGGGTTGAACCTGACCAAGTCCGAGCCCTTCGCCCCCTTCCTCGCCGCCTATGAAGAAGCGCAGCCTGCCTTGCGGCCGATGCTGGAGGCTTTCGATGCCCAAGCGGTGCAGGACTGGGCCGAAGGGCTGGGGCAAGCGGTCTTTACCGGCTCCACTGGGCGGGTTTTCCCACGGGCGATGAAAGCCTCGCCACTGTTGCGGGCATGGCTCGCGCGGCTGGCGGACTGTGGGGTGACGATCAACACCCGTTGGCAATGGCGGGGCTGGGAGGGGGACGCACTCACCTTCGATACGCCCGGCGGGCGGGAAGTGGTCGAGGCCGATGTGACGGTGTTGGCCCTTGGCGGGGCGAGTTGGCGGCGGCTTGGCGCCACCGGCGAATGGGCGCCCCTGCTGGTGGCGCGTGGCGTGGATGTGCAGAATTTCGCCCCGGCCAATGTCGGGCTGTTGGTCGATTGGTCCCCGCATATGACCCGCCATTTTGGCGCGGCGCTGAAAGGGGTGGCGTGGCGCGCGGGCCCCTACCGCTCGCGCGGGGAGGCGGTGATCTCGGCCCGTGGGCTGGAGGGGGGCGGCATCTATAGCGTCTCGCGCGGGCTGCGCGAGGGGCAGGGGCTGATGCTTGATCTGCTGCCGGACTTGCAGGACCACGAGGTGGCGGCGCGTTTGGCAAAGCCGCGCGGCAAGGACAGTCAGGCCAACCATCTGCGCAAACGGCTGAAGCTCAGCCCCGCCCAGATCGCACTGCTACAAGAGATGGCGCGCCCGCTGCCGCAGGAGGCCGAGGCGCTGGCCGCCTTGCTGAAAGACCTGCCCATCGCCCACGCCGGGCTGCGACCGATGGATGAGGCGATTTCGACGGCGGGGGGGATAGCGCTCGATGCGCTGGACGCAGGGCTGATGCTGCGCGCGCTGCCGGGCGTCTTTGCCGCAGGGGAAATGCTCGATTGGGAAGCGCCCACGGGCGGCTATCTGATCAACGGCTGTCTGGCGACCGGCCATTGGGCGGGCCGCCATGCTGTGGAATGGGCGCGGGGTTAACCATCTTCCTTGGTCATCGCGGCGACAAAAGTGGGGCGTTCGCGCAGGGATTTTGCCCAGAGGTTCAGCTTGTCATCCACACGCGGGAATTTCGCGCCAATCGACCAATTGATGCAATGCACCGCCAAAAGGTCGGGCAGGGTGATCTGATCGCCCATCAGGAACGGCCCCTCAAGCCGGTCGGACAGGGTGCTGGCCGCCAGCTCGAACTCGGCCTTCAGGCTGTCCTTGATGGCGGGCACGCGGGCCTCTTCGGGAAAGACGAAACTGTGCTTTGCCGCGGCCCAGAGCACCGCGTCGAATTCGTCGATCAGCCAAAAGGTCATCGCATCCTGCCGCGCACGGGCGGGCGTCCCGGCGGGGGCGGTGAGCGCGCCGTGTTTGTCGGCGAGATAGGTCATGATGGCGACGGAATCGGTCAGCACCTCATCGCCGTCCACAAGCGCCGGGATCTTGCCCGAAGGGTTGAATTTGCGCGCCTCGTCCGAGCGGGGTGCCGCGGGGTTCAAATCGTAGGGCTGGCCCAATTCTTCGAGCATCCACATGACGCGAAAGGCGCGGGTCTTGGTGCCGCCGATGACTGTGTACATTGAATTTCCTCTCCCAAAATCAACGTTGTGCGCCCAGCATCGCCAGACGGATAAAGGCCCGTTCGACCAGCGCCAACGCCGGGGCGTGCTGGCCTGCGGAGCGCAGCTTGAGGTCCGTCTCGGTCAGCACCGCCAGCGCGGTTTCCAGCTTCACCGCGCCCCAGTTGCGCGCCTGTCGCATCGCACGGTCGCGGTCGCGCACGCCGTAGATCGGCGCGCCGGGGTTGGCAGCGATGCGGTAGAGGGTGCGGAAATGCCGGGTGGCCATGATGGTCAGGGTCACCGGGTTCACGCCTTGGCCTTGCAGCTTGCTCATCACCGGGCCGATTTCGGCGGCGCGGGTCTCGGCCACGACATGCAGGATGTCGTCCACCTCGGCCTCGGTCGAGGTGGGGGCGCAGGCGGCGATGTCATCCAGCCCGATGTTGCTGCTGTCGCCCAGTTTATAGAGCGTGATCTTCTCCAGCGTCTGTCGGAAATCGCCGGGGTCGAGGGTGCGGGCCAGATCGGTCAGGGCGGCCATGGCGTCGGCCTCAGGCGTGAGCTTCGCGTCCTTCAGCATCTGCTCGATCTCGGCGCGGTCGGGCGGGTTGTCGTAGATCGCGGTGGCAAAGGCGTTGGGGTGGCTTTCAAAGGCCTTCAGCACCTTTGAGGTCTTCTTGAGATCGCCGCCGGTGACCACGATCTGCGCATCACCCGGCTGCCATTCCTTCAGCGCGTCGAGCAGGATTTTCGCGATATTGTCATTCGCCTCTTCCACCAGCGCAGCACGCGGGCCGGGGAAGAAGCCGACCGCCTTGATCGCATCCAGCAGCATCGCCGGATCGCGGCGCAATTCGCCCGCAGGCATCCGGCTGAGGCGCATTTCCTCTTCGGCATTGGGCCCGAGCAGGTTTTTCAGGAATTCCTGCCGTTTCAGCGCCACGCGCATCGCGTCGCTGCCATAGATCAACAGCCCCGTGCGCGCGGGATCGGGCCGCGCGAAATAGGGTTTCGCCTCGCGTGGGGTCAGTTTCATTGGGGCAGGTCAGCCGCATAAAGGCGGCTGATCACGAGGTCCGCGAGGATGGTCATCAGACGTTCCTGCGCGTCCAGTTCCGCCGCGCGGGTGGCCACGGTGGTGCCGGTGGCGGAATAGCCGGTGAAGCTTTCGACCTTGCCCGAGGTCACGATTTGCCCGCTGTCGAGGTCACGCAGCGCATAGGCGGTGGTGCCGACAAGGTTGTAGCGCCGTGTGTTGCCTTCGCTGTCGATGGCCAGCCCGTCTTCGACCGTGGTGGTGGTCAGCGCCAGCCCCCAACGGGGGGTGGCCGCGCGGCCAAGGCGGCTTTCCACCTCGCGCACCAGAAAATAGCCAAAGCGGTCTTCCGGTGCGTCCACCAGAACGCGGTTTTGCAACGCCGTGCCTGCGCCGCCGGGGCCATAGACCGGCTCGAACCCGCAGGCGGCAAGCGCCAGTAGGGGCAGGGCCAGCAGGAAACGGCGGCGCATATGGGTGGGCTTAGGCAACGACATTCACAATCCGTCCGGGCACGACGATGACCTTTTTCGGCGTGGCCCCGTCCAGCGTTCGAATAACAGCTTCATGCGCCAGCGCGGTTTTTTCAACCTCTTCCTTCGGCATATCGGCGGGCACTTGGATTTCCGCCCGGCGTTTGCCGTTGATCTGGATCGGCAGGGTCACGGTGTCGTCGACCAGCATCTTCTCATCCGCCTTGGGCCATGGGGCCTTGGCGATCAGCCCTTCGCCGCCCTGATGCGCCCAAATGTCTTCCGACAGGTGCGGGGTCATCGGCGACATCAGCTGCGCCAGCGTCATGATCGCTTCGCGCTGCGCGGCATAGCCCGCCTTGGACTTCTGCAAGGTCGCGGTGAAGGCATAGAGCTTGGCAATCGCGGCGTTAAAGCCAAAGGATTCGATGCCCATTGTCACGTCATGGATCGTCTTATGCATGGCGCGCAGCAGGTCGTCGTCGCCCGAGCCCGCCGCCTCGCGGTCCATCTCGGCCACGCGGTCACAGATGTTCCACACGCGCGAGAGCTGTTTATAGGCGGCTTCCGCGCCGGAGGCGGTCCATTCCACGTCCCGCTCGGGGGGCGAATCGCTCAGCACGAACCAACGCGCGGTATCGGCACCGTAGTTCGAGATGATGTGCAGCGGGTCGACAACGTTCTTCTTGGACTTCGACATTTTGGCGGAAGGGATGATCTCAACCTCGGTCCCATCGGCAAGTTTGCCATCGGTCACATCTTCCGGCAGGTGATAGACCGGGCGGCCATTGTCGTCGCGGGTCTGGTAGATCTCATGGGTCACCATGCCTTGGGTAAAGAGCGCGTCAAACGGCTCCACCGCGCTTTCGGGTAGATGGCCGGTGATCTGCATCGCACGGGCAAAGAAGCGCGAGTAGAGCAGGTGCAAGATCGCATGTTCGATGCCGCCGATATATTGATCGACGTTCATCCAGTATTGCGCGTCTTCCATGACGGTCGGCGTCTCGGCACGCGGCGCGGTGAAACGGGCGAAATACCACGAACTGTCGACGAAAGTGTCCATCGTGTCGGTCTCGCGCAGGGCGTCCTTGCCGCAGGCGGGACAGGTGCAGTTGCGCCATGTTGGGTGGCGGTCGAGCGGGTTGCCCGGCGTGTCGAAGCTGACATCGTAGGGCAGCTCGATCGGCAGGTTTTCTTTCTTTTCCGGCACCACGCCGCAGTCGTCGCAATGCACCACAGGAATCGGGCAGCCCCAGTAGCGCTGGCGCGAGAGGCCCCAGTCGCGCAGGCGGTATTTTGTGACGCCGTGGCCGATTCCGTTCTCCTCGCAAAAGGCGATGGCAGCGTCGACGCCCTCTTCGCCGGTCTGCCACTGATTGCCCGCGAAGCCGCGGTTGTAGAACACTTTTTCGGTCTTCGGCGGCACGAAAGCGGCGTCCAGCTCGGGCGCGGCATCCTCGGACGGCAGGAAGGTCGAGATGATCGGCAGGTCGTATTTCGTGGCGAACTCGAAATCGCGCGGGTCGTGGCCCGGGCAGCCGAAGATCGCGCCGGTGCCATAGTCCATCAGGATGAAGTTGGCGATATAGACCGGCAGTTCATGGGCCGTGTCGAAGGGGTGACGGACGCGGATGCCAGTGTCCATGCCGAGCTTCTCGGCGGTCTCGATCGCCTCCTCGGTGGTGCCGCCCTTGCGGCATTCGGCGCAGAAAGCGGCCACGGCTTCATCATCGCGCTCCAGCGTCTTGGCCAGTGGATGGTCGGGCGAGATGCCGACGAAGGAGGCACCCAGCAGCGTGTCGGGGCGGGTGGTATAGACCTCGATCCGGTCAAAGCCCTCGGGCGCTTCGATGGTCGAGAAGGCAAATTGCAACCCGCGCGACTTGCCGATCCAGTTGGCCTGCATCAGCTTTACCTTGGCGGGCCAGTTGTCGAGGCTGTCGAGCGCCGAAAGCAGTTCTTCGGAGTGGTCTGAGATCTTAAAGAACCACTGCGTAAGCTCGCGCCGCTCCACCGGCGCGCCGGAGCGCCAGCCGCAGCCGTTCTCGACCTGCTCGTTGGCGAGCACGGTCATGTCGACCGGGTCCCAGTTCACCACGGCGTTCTTGCGGTAGACCAGACCCTTCTCGAGGAAGTCCAAAAACAACGCCTGCTGCTGGCCGTAGTAGCCGGGATGGCAGGTGGCGATCTCGCGGCTCCAGTCAATCGACAGGCCGAGAGGTTTCATCTGCTTTTTCATCTCGGCGATGTTGTCATAGGTCCAATCCGCCGGGTGGCCGCCGATGGCCATGGCGGCGTTCTCGGCGGGCATGCCGAAGGCGTCCCAGCCCATCGGGTGGAGCACGTTATGCCCGGTCGCGATCTTGTAGCGCGCGATCACGTCGCCCATCGTGTAGTTGCGCACATGGCCCATGTGGATGCGCCCCGAAGGGTAGGGGAACATCTCGAGCACGTAGTATTTCGGCTTGTCAGCGTTGCGAACGGCCTGAAAAATGCCGTCCTTTTCCCAGGCTTGCTGCCAGCGGGCTTCGATCTCGGCGGGGGTATAGCGGGGCATGAGGGGACCTTCGTGACATGAAAAACGCCGGGCTGCTGTTTTCACAAGGCCCGGCGTTGGAACGGTGTTGAGTTAAGCGGGCTCAGAATTTGCTGTCGGACACGCGCATCTCCCGCGCTCGGCTGAGGATCGCATCCTCGACCGCGCGGGTGGTGGCCCGTGCCACGGGCTGGCCGCCCGAAGATTGCAGCGCCACATTGAGCGAGCGTGCATCAAGCGCCGGATCGTCGATCAGAACGGTCGCGCGATAGGCACGGCCACCGCCCGGCGGGGTGCCATAGCCGGTGACGATCACCCCGGTGAAAGGATCGACCGATTGCACAGGCAGGAAGTTCAGCACTTCGAGCGAGGCCGACCAGAGGTATTTGTTCACCGAAACACTGGTGTCTGTGTTCTTGCGGTTAAAGATCGACCAGATCGTATTGTCGGGATTGGTCTCAATGTTATTGGGATTGTTCGGATTGGTGTATTGATCCGGCCGATCTGTGGCCGGGCTGCCAAAGCTCCCGCCACAGGCGGTCAGCGCGCTGAGCGCCAGAACGGAGATTGCCATCTTGCAAGCGGTACGAAGGGCCATTGCAGCTTTCCTTTGCCTGTTTGCGCTCCGGTCTATCCAAGCAGGCCCTTATCGGCAAGGTCTATGTCATAGGAGCGCGCTGCGCGGCATCGAGCGCCGCCATAGGCAAAGGCGCGGCCCTGGGGTGAAGGAACTGTGGCATAGCTGCACCAACCCCGGCGACATTGCGGGTGGGGAGGCCGTGAACCTTGCCAAGTGCAGGGGATTGGGGGCAAACAGCCTGCATACCCTTACCGGATTCCCCGGTCTGGGCATATGAATTCAAACCGAGGGAAAACTCATGAAAAAAGTTCTCTTCGCTACAACAGCCCTGGTTGCGACCGCCGGTGTAGCAGCAGCAGACGTGACATTCGGCGGCTACGGCCGTTTTGGTATCATGTACAACGACAACGACTCCGATGGTGGCGACAGCGACACAGACGTGACTTCGCGGCTGCGCCTGCAGATCGACGCAACAGCTGAGTCCGACGCTGGCGTTGTCTTCGGTGCACGTATGCGCATCCAGCAGAACAACTCTGACGACAACGTGAACGTCGCCAAAGGCCCTGATGGTGTTTACGGTACAGCTGACGACGTGACCACAAGCGGTGGTCCTGCCGGTACAGGCATCAACGGTGTGCGTTTCTTCGCTCGCACCGGTGGCTTCGAAGTTGGCGTTGGTAACATCTTCGGCGCTCTGGAATCCATGCCGGGTCAGTACCCCGTCGACATGGGTCTGACCGGTCTGGGCTATGACTACACTGCGTTTGATGACCGTGGCGACCAGTATTCCTCTGGCGGTAACGGTGCAGCTGGCTCCAACGGCGTTGAAGTCCTTTACTCCGCTGGTGATCTGGCAGTGCACGTGTCGGCTTCCGACATCAACGACCGCGTTGCTGGTTACGTTGCTTACACATGGAGCGGCTGGACCTTCGCAGTTGGTGGCCAAGACTCCGACGCGGCAAGCGACACCGAGTGGACAGCGACAGCTGGCGGTTCCTTCGGCATCGCAGACGTAACTCTCGCCTATGCTGATAACGGCACCGGTGGTGACCGCGTTGTTCTGGCTGGCCGCTTCGACGTAGGCGCTGCAACAGACATCGAAGTCTATGTTGCTGACAACGACGGCGGCACAGAAGACGACACCGGCTACGGCATCGACTTCAACCACGACCTGGGCGGCGGCACCTCGCTGCGCGGCGGTGTGGTTAAGCAGTTCGACGGCGACACCGTTGCCGACATGGGTGTTCGCTTCAACTTCTAAGTTGAACGACATACTGTGAATATTGGGGCAGGCCTTTCGGTCTGCCCCTTTTCTTTTGCCCACCGCTGTTGTTTTCTGCGCGCCTGACATGGAGGGCCGAAAATGAGTCTGAGCGACATCCAAAATCGCATCTCGAAAGCCGAAGCCGATGCAGGCCGTGCGGCCGGGTCGGTCAAGCTGATCGCCGTCAGTAAGGTTCAGCCCGATGCGCGTGTGCGTGCGGTCTTGGAAGAGGGGCATCGCTCTTTCGGAGAGAACCGCGTGCAAGAGGCGGCGGGCAAATGGCCCGGTTTTCGCGAGGATTTTGACGGGATCGACCTGCACATCATCGGCCCATTGCAAAGCAACAAGGTCCGGCAGGCGATGGAACTGGCCGAGGCGATCCACACGGTCGACCGCCCCAAACTGGCCAAGACCATCGCGCGGTTGGCGCAGGAAATGGGCCGCTGCCCCGGCCTCTTTATTCAGGTCAATACGGGCGAGGAAGAGCAGAAAGCCGGCGTGATGCCCCGCGACGCGGATGCCTTCATTGCCGAGTGTCGCGCGCTGGACCTGCCGATCAAGGGGCTGATGTGCATCCCGCCGGTAAACGAGGCGCCGTCGCTGCATTTCGCGCTGCTGGCCAAGATCGCTGCGCGCAACGATCTGACCGGCTTGTCGATGGGCATGAGCGGCGATTTTGAGCAGGCCATCGCACTGGGCGCCACCCATGTGCGTGTGGGCTCCGCCATCTTCGGCGAACGGGTTAGCGGATAATCAGCCGCGTTGCCGGACCCAACTGCGCGGCGATTTCATGGAGGTCGTTCCGTGCAAAAGCAATGCACCCTTCGGTCGGATAGCCGGGCCGCCGCCATTGGTGAATGAATATCGCAGAACCGCGGCCCGCCGTGGCATCGGGCCAGTTCCAGTCGGTCAGGATCACCAGATCGTAAAGCGGATCGGCGCGGCGCAGGGTCTCATGGCTATAGGGGTAGGGCGCGCGGACGCGGTGGTTGTAATCGGGTTGGCCACTGGCGTCGGACCACAGATCGCCCGGACCGATCGGCTGGGCCCAAGCGCTTGGCGCCGGGATGCGGTCGGGCCGATAGAGCATCCCAACCAAGCGATGCACCCCGCGCGGCGTGGCGCCATCGCCCTCGCGTTTGTCATCGGTCAGCCCGCCCTTGCCGATGCTACAGGCATAGCGCCGCCCTTGAAACCGCAGCCCCGTCGGCGTCAGCACCATGTCGTTCGGGGTCATAGCAGATGCCCCGATTTCGCGGCTTTGGTGGCCAGATAGGCGCTGTTGTGGCGGTTCTCGCCCACGGCCAGCGGGACGCGCTCGGTCACGGCGATGCCGCTTTGCTCCATCATGCCCAGCTTGCGGGGGTTGTTGGTCAGCAGGCGCACGGCTGAGAAGCCCATAGAGCGCAGGATATCGGCCCCGAGGCGGAAGTCGCGCTCGTCATCCTCGAACCCCAGCCGATGATTGGCTTCGACCGTGTCAAATCCCTGATCCTGTAGGGAATAGGCCCGCATCTTATTGGCAAGACCGATGCCGCGGCCCTCTTGGTTGAGGTACAAAAGCACACCATGCCCTTCGCCGCCCATCTGCGCCAGCGCGGCGCGCAGTTGTGGGCCGCAATCGCATTTCAGGCTGCCCATCAGGTCACCGGTGAAACAGGCCGAATGCAGGCGGCAAAGCACCGGCGTGTCGCGGGCAGGGCGGCCGATTTCGATGGCATAATGCTCTTCGCCGCCATCCTCGGGGCGGAAGATATGCAGACGCCCGGCCTCGGAGACCTCCATCGGCAGGCGCGCGTTCACCACCGGATGCAGCGCGCTGCGCTCGGCAAGGATCGGGGCGGCGGCGGTAAGGTCGATCAAGGTCAGACCATGCGTCCGCGCGAAATCTGCCCCCTGCGGCAGATCAAGCACCAGTGCGGCGGGCAGCATGCGGGCGGCTTTCACCAGATCAATCGCGGCGCGATGCGCCGCCGTATCACCGCCCCGCGCGGTCTGAAGTGGCCCTTTCATGGGGGCGCGCAGGTCATCCGCCGGATCGGCGATGCTTTGCACCCAAGCAGGTGTCGCCCCCTCAGGCAGCAGCACCCGGGCGAGATTGCCATCATAGGCCCGCGCTTTGAGCGTTTCGGCCCGCCGCGCGGTGATCGCCAGCACCGGCGCACCGCCCAAGGCCAGCACATCCGCAAGGCGCTGCGCGGTCAGCGTCTCCGCTGCCAGCACGAGGGCGGCCTGCGCGCCATCCGCCAGAATCACGGGCACGCCCATGCGCAGATCGGCCCGCGCACGCGCCAGTTGTTCGGTGATGTCCGGGGCGAAACTCATGGTTTGTTGCAACTCCGCAAAGGCTTCCCCGTCTATCTAGGTTATACCGCAAGGAATTGAAACATTTCACGCTTTGTTGACACGAGGCTGTGAGACAGTGGTCACATCCCTTGTCCGGGCCCCGCCCAAGGCGCATGTATAAGACAACAGACGGAGAGACAGATGGCCCAGCTTAAGAAAATCCTGCTTGTCGATGACGACGATGACCTGCGCGAAGCGCTGAGCGAGCAGTTGATCATGACCGAGGATTTCGACGTTTTCGAAGCGGCCAATGGCACCGAGGCGATGACCAAGGCGAAAGAGGCGCTTTACGATCTCATCATCCTCGACGTGGGCCTGCCCGATACCGATGGCCGCGAGCTGTGTCGCCTGATGCGCAAACAGGGGGTGAAAAGCCCGATCCTGATGCTGACGGGCCATGACACCGATGCCGACACGATCCTCGGCCTTGATGCCGGGGCGAATGACTATGTCACCAAACCGTTCAAATTCCCGGTCCTTTTGGCCCGCATCCGCGCGCAGCTGCGCCAGCATGAACAGTCCGAAGATGCTGTCTTCCAGCTGGGGCCCTACACGTTCAAACCCGCGATGAAGGTGCTGACCACGGAGGACGACCGTAAGGTGCGTCTGACCGAGAAAGAGACCAATATCCTCAAGTTCCTCTACCGCTCCAATGACGGTGTGGTGCCGCGCGATGTGCTGCTGCATGAGGTCTGGGGCTACAACGCGGGCGTCACGACCCATACGCTTGAAACCCATATCTACCGGCTGCGGCAGAAGATCGAGCCTGACCCCTCGAACGCCCGTTTGCTGGTGACGGAATCCGGTGGCTATCGCCTGATGGCATAAAAACCGGGAACCAATTCCGACCCCCGTGGTTGGAATACCTGAGAGGCGGGGTTTTCATGACCCGCACCTCGGTTTGAAGCCCGACTTTTGTACCCGGGTAAAGGTACATACCTCCCTGTTGGACTGGCCGGGCCTTTGTGCCCGGTCTTTTTTTTTGGGGGGGGCGGGGAGATCGTCGCCCCGGACCGAAATCAAGCCGTAGGTGATGGCCCTCGCTGCAAGGAAGCCCCCATTTCCGCATGGCACCCCCGCGCCGCCCGCGTTACTGTGCCGAACCACCCCCAGACCGGAGCCTCCCCCATGTCCTTTACCCTCGCCACTTGGAACATCAACTCCGTCCGCCTGCGCGAGCCTTTGGTGCTGAAACTGCTGGCCGAACACGGGCCGGATGTCCTCTGCTTGCAGGAATGCAAAAGCCCCGTGGACAAGATCCCGGTCGAGGCGTTCAAGGCGGCGGGCTACACCCATATGGTCGCGCGCGGGCAGAAGGGCTATAACGGCGTGGCGATCCTGTCGAAACTGCCGCTGGTGGATGCGGGCGATCAGGATTTCGCCATGCTGGGCCACGCCCGCCATGTCGCGGCCAAGCTTGAGAATGGCGCGACGATCCACAACTTCTACGTCCCCGCAGGCGGCGACAAACCCGACCGCGAGATCAATGAGAAGTTTGGCCAGAAGCTCGATTACCTCTCTGAGATGCGCGACTGGTTCCATGGCGACAAGCCCGAGAAGTCGATCCTTGTGGGCGACCTCAACATCGCCCCGCGTGAGGATGACGTATGGGATCACAAGAAGCTGCTAAAGATCGTGAGCCACACCCCGGTCGAGGTCGAAGCGCTTGGTGCGGTGCAGGATGCGGGCAATTGGGTCGACATCACGCGGCAGGATGTGCCGGAGGGCAAACTCTATAGCTGGTGGTCCTACCGAGCCGCCGATTGGGATGCCGCCGACAAGGGCCGCAGGCTGGATCATATCTGGGCCACATCGGATATCGCGCAGGCCGGGCACTCCAGCCATATCGTCCGCGATGCGCGCGGTTGGGAGAAACCCAGCGACCACGCGCCGGTTTTTGCCAGTTTTGACCTTTGAATCGCGCCCCCGCACGTCCATATAAGGCCAAACGCGATTAGCGAGGATAACAGCATGACCGACCTGAACCTTTCCACCGCCGCCCCTGCGGATGCCGATCTGATCAAGGACACAACCGAGGCGACCTTCATGGCTGATGTGGTCGATGCCTCGCAAACGGTGCCGGTCATCGTTGATTTCTGGGCGCCGTGGTGCGGCCCTTGCAAGACGCTTGGCCCGATGCTGGAAGATGCCGTGCGCGCGGCCAAAGGCGCGGTGAAGATGGTGAAGGTCAACGTCGATCAAGCTCAGAACATCGCAGGTCAGTTGCAAATCCAATCAATCCCCACGGTCTATGCCTTCTACAAAGGTCAGCCGGTCGACGGTTTCCAAGGCGCGCTGCCGCAGTCCGAGATCAAGGCCTTCGTCGACCGTGTGGTAAAAGCGGGGGGCGGCGAAGCGCCCGGTGACACGTTGGCCGATGCCGTCGCCGCCGCCGAAGAGATGCTGGCCGAAGGGGCCGCCACCGACGCGGCGCAGACCTTTGCCGCGATTCTCGAAGAAGACCCGATGAACGCGCCCGCCTATGGCGGCATGGTTCGGTCCCACATCGCCATGGGCGCATTGGATCAGGCCGAAGCCCTGCTGAACGGCGCGCCGATCGAAATCTCCAAAGCC
This sequence comes from Sulfitobacter sp. 15WGC, assembly GCF_005068605.1. NCBI lineage: Bacteria > Pseudomonadati > Pseudomonadota > Alphaproteobacteria > Rhodobacterales > Roseobacteraceae > Sulfitobacter > Sulfitobacter sp. 15WGC. The sequence continues at coordinate 145,330 of NZ_SZNL01000004.1, forward strand.
CCCGAGCTCGAAGCTGCCCATGCCCAGTTGCAGCTGGCGCATCAGGCCGCCGATGCCGGCCCCGTGGCCGAGTTGACCGAGAAGGTCGAGGCCAACCCCGACGACCATCAGGCGCGCTTCGATCTGGCTCAAGCGCTCTATGCCCATGACAATGCCGAGGCTGCCGTCGAGCACTTGCTAGAGCTTTTCCGCCGCGATCGGGAATGGAATGAAGGCGCCGCCAAGACGCAACTTTTTACTATTTTCGAAGCACTTAAGCCCAATGATCCGGTGGTGCTGAATGGCCGTCGCAAACTGTCATCAATGATATTTGCCTGAGGCCTTGGTCGCGCTAAGTCCCTTGTCATGATCAAGCCAGCAGAACTGCCCAAGACTATTGCGATCTTTCCGTTGGCAGGGGCGCTGCTGCTGCCCCGCTCGCGGTTGCCGCTGCATATCTTCGAGCCGCGCTATCTTCAGATGATCGAAGACGCGCTCAAGACCGACACGCGGTTGATCGGCATGGTCCAGCCCAACGAATTGCCCGGTCGCGACGGCCATGGGCTGCACCAGATCGGCTGCGCGGGCCGCATCACCCAGTTTTCCGAGACCGAGGATGGCCGCTATATGGTGACCCTTGGCGGCGTCTCGCGCTTTCGCGTGGTGGAGGAGATCGAGGGCTTTTCCCCCTATCGCCGCTGCGATGTGAATTGGTCGGGCTTTGACCGCGATCTGGGCGAGGATGAGGTCGACGATAGCTTTGACCGGGCGCGGTTTCTTGACCTTCTGGGGCGCTATTTCGACAGCCGCGGCCTTTCCGCCGATTGGGACACGCTGAAAGACGCCGAAGATGAGTTGCTGATCAACTCCCTGTCGATGATGCTGGAGTTCGAGGCCGAGGATAAACAGGCGCTGTTGGAGGCGCCTTCGCTGGAGACCCGGCGGGAGACATTGGTGACATTGATCGAATTCGCGATGCGCGGCGGTCAGGAAGAGGGCTTGATGCAATGACGGATGCGACCGTTCAATTCGACCGCCGGATGCTGGAGGCATTGATCTGCCCGCGCACGCAGACGACGCTGACCTATGACGCGGAAAAGCAAGAGCTGGTGTCGAAAGCTGCCAGCTTGGCCTATCCGATCCGCAACGGCATTCCCGTCATGCTGCCGGACGAAGCGCGGAGGCTGTAATGCCCCGCCGCTCCGTTACAGGGGCTTGCCACGCATCAACCGGGGCAGCTCCCCCGTCAGCCCTGCGGCTTCGCGGATAAAGGTTCGGCGCAGGCCGGGCAGGGCGTTGATCGCGGCCATGCCCATATCGCGGGCCAGCCGCAAAAGCGCATTATCGTTTGAAAACAGCCGGTTGAAACTGTCGGTCGCCAGCGCGAGGCTGGCATTGTCGAAGCGCCGCCATTCCTGATAGCGCGCGAGGACCGCGTCGTTTCCGGGGTCTTCGCCCCGGCGAACCGCATCGGCAATCACCTCGGCCAAGGCTGCCACATCGCGCAGGCCCGCGTTCAGCCCCTGACCGGCGATGGGATGCACCCCATGGGCCGCGTCGCCCAAAAGCGCCACGCGCGAAGCGGTCATGGAATGGGCCAGCGACAGGCCCAGCGGATAGCTGTAGCGCGGGCCGGTCAGCGAAAGCTCCCCCAGAAAACTGCCAAAGCGCGGGCGCAGCACCTCAAGGTATTGCGCATCCGGCAGGGCGTTGATCGCGGCGGCATTGGCGCTCGCTTCGCTCCAAACGATCAGGGAGCGGTTGCCGGTCAGCGGCAGGATCGCCAGCGGGCCGGGGGGCATGAAGAATTGATGCGCGATGCCGTGGTGCGGCTTTTCATGATCCACCACGCAGACCAGCGCCGTCTGACCATAGGACCATGCGACACGCTTGATGCCCGCGCGTTCCGCCGTGCCGCTGGCGCGGCCATCGGCCCCCACCGCCAGCCTTGCGCGTAGGGTCTTGCCGCCCTCAAGCGTCAGGGTGATGCCGGTCGGCGCCACCGTCTGCCCCGTAACGCGGGTGTCGTTCATCATCGTGATCGCCGGATCGGCGGCAGCCGCTTTCAGCAGCGCGCGGCGCAGATGGCGGTCTTCGACCATCTGACCCATCGGGCCTTCTTCGATCTCGGCATGATCGAAATGCATGAACATGGGCGAGGGGCCGGTGCCGGCACGCCCATCGGTGACCTTGATCTCAAGCATCGGCTGGGCGTCATCCGCGATGCCGGGCCAGATGCCGATGCCTTCCATTAACCTGACCGAGGTCAGCGCCAGCGCATAGGCGCGCCCATCAAAGGCGGCGTTCTCAAAGGTTTGTGCGGGCTGGGCGTCAATCACCGCCACGCGCAGTCCCGCGCGGCTGAGGGCCAAGGCAAGGGCGGGGCCATTCAGCCCACCGCCGATGATCGCGATATCGTGGTCAAAATCCATGGCCCTAGATATGACCTGCGTGCGGGGATTGTCCATGCGCCGAACGGTCGCTAGGTTCGCCAAGAACAGCGGTAAGGGGCACGACATGCAAGAATGGTTGGAAATGACGGCGGCGGATCTGGGGCGCGGGATCGCGGCGGGCGATATCGACCCTGTGGCGCTTTGTGATGCCTATCTTGATGCCATCGACGCACATCCGATGCGCGACCGTATCTATGCCCGCGTCACCCCCGACCGCGCCCGCGCCGAAGCCGCCGCGGCGGCTGAGCGTGCCCGCGACGGCCAGCGCCTGTCGCCGCTCGACGGGGTGCCGATCTCTTGGAAAGACCTCTTCGATACCGCCGGAACGGCCACCGAGGCGGGCTCCAAACTGCTGGAAGGCCGGGTGCCTGAGCGCGACGCCGAAGTGCTCGCCAGCGCGACGGCCTTGGGGCTGGTCTGCTTGGGCAAAACGCATATGAGCGAATTGGCCTTCTCGGGCCTTGGCCACAACCCCAGCACTGCGACACCGCCCTGCGTGAACGAGCCGGACAGCGTCTCGGGCGGGTCGTCCTCAGGCGCGGCGGCCTCGGTCGCCTTTGGCTTGGCGGCGGCGGCGATCGGGTCGGATACCGGCGGGTCGGTGCGCATCCCGGCGGCGTGGAACGATCTGGTGGGGCTCAAGACCACCGCGGGCCGTGTATCCCTTGCCGGGACCGTGCCGCTGGCGGCAAAGTTCGACACGGTTGGCCCGCTTTGCCGGTCGGTCGAAGATGCGGCGCTGCTGCTCGCCGCCTTGGAGGGGGGCAAGCCTGCCGATCTGCAAGAGAGCGAGTTGGAGGGCTGCCGTTTCGCGGTGCTGACCAATGTTGTCATGGATGAGCTTTCCGATGAGCCCAAGGCCGCTTTTGACGCGGCGGTGGCGCGGTTGCGAGAGGCCGGTGCCACGGTAGATGAAATCGCCGTGCCCGAAGTCGAAGAGGCGATGCCGCTGAGTTCCTGTCTCTACACCACCGAAGCCTATGGGCTATGGCGCGATGTGATCGAAGCCGACCCCGATGCCATGTTCAGCGAAATTCTTGAGCGTTTCCGGTTGGGTAAGGGATTCTCCGGCCCCGATTACGTCGCCGCTTGGGCCAAGCTCGATCTGGCGCGGGCAGGCTATGACCGGGCCGTGGCGGGCTATGACGCGGTGCTCGTGCCGACAGCACCCATGCTGCCGCCGAACATCGAACGGCTGAACAGTGATCACGACTACTACCTCGCGCAGAATCTCCTATCCTTGCGCAACACGCGAGTCGCGAATCTAATGGGGCTTTGCGCGCTTACTTTGCCGACCGATACCCCCTCTTGCGGCATTTCTCTGATGTGCGCACCGGGGGGCGAAGAACAGCTTTTGCGCCTTGGTGCAGCGGCTGAAGCGGCCCTGCGCGAGGCCTAAGAACGCACGACCGAAAAGCCACAAGGGCGGCAAAACTCCCCGGTTTTTCTGGACGGGAGAGGCGCCCTTGGGTACCTTGGGGCAAACGGGGCGCGAATGATCCCGATCCGAGGCAGTTTTGATGATGTATACCGAGCGGTTTTCGAACCTTCCGGCCCACGTGTGGCCGCGCCTGCGCGCATTGCTTGACGGGCATGAGGGCGGCGGCACGCCGATCCATATGACCATCGGCGAGCCGAAACATGCGTTTCCGGCTTGGGTGACCGATGAGATCACGAAACACGCCGCAGGGTTCAACAAATACCCGCCGAACGACGGCTCGCCCGAATTGCGCGCGGCCATCGCCGCATGGATCGTGCGGCGCTACGGGGTCGAGATGGACCCCGACAGCGAGGTGATGGCCCTGAACGGCACGCGCGAAGGGCTCTATAACGCCGTCATCGCGCTCTGCCCGCCCACCAAGAATGGGGAGAAATCGGCCATTCTGATGCCGAACCCCTTCTACCAAGTCTATATGATCGGCGCGATTTCCGGTGAAGCGGACCCGATCATGGTGCCCGCCACTGCCGAGACCGGGCATCTGCCAGATTTCGCGAGCCTGCCCGAAGAGGTGCTGCGCCGCACCACGGCGGCCTATCTCTGCTCCCCCGCCAATCCGCAGGGCGTTGTCGCCTCGCGCGATTACTGGGCCGATCTGATCGCGCTGGCCGAGAAGTATGATTTCCTGATCTTCGCCGACGAATGCTATTCCGAGATCTACCGCGACACGCCGCCTACCGGCGCGTTGGAGGTGGTCAAGGAGTTGGGCACCGACCGCAACCGCGTGGTGATCTTTCACTCGCTGTCGAAACGCTCGAACCTGCCGGGGCTGCGGTCGGGCTTTGCCGCCAGCGGGGCCGAGACGATGCGCCAGATCAAACAGTTGCGCAACTACGCGGGCGCGCCGCTGCCGCTGCCCTTGCAGCAGGCAGCCGCCGCCGTTTGGGCGGATGAGGCGCATGTGGAAGAAAACCGCGCGCTCTACCAAGAGAAATACGCCATCGCCGACCGCATCTTTGGCAATGTGCCGGGTTATGTGAGCCCGGAGGCGGGGTTCTTCCTCTGGCTTCCGGTCGAGGATGACGAGGCCGCGGCGCTGAAGCTCTGGCGCGAGACCGGCGTGCGGGTGCTGCCCGGCAGCTATCTGGCGCAGAACGTCGCCGGGGGGAACCCCGGGCAGAATTACATTCGGGTCGCCTTGGTGGCCCCAAAAGACGAAACGACGCGCGGATTGGAAGCGATCCGCGACTGTCTGTATTCGGCATAAGCGAGGGACGACATGGCATATCAGACACGGGGACGCGATCCATTGCTAGACAGCAACATGGCCGAGGCAATCGAAAAGCGCGGTCGTGAACTGCTGGGGCTGGCGCTGATCATGCTGGGCATCATGGCCGCCATGATGATCGGCAGCTACACGCCCGACGATCCCAACTGGATGGTCTCAACCGATGCGCCGGTGCAGAACTGGATGGGCCGGATCGGTGCCTCCATCGCCGCGCCGCTGTTCATGATCGTCGGTTGGGGCGCTTGGGGGATCGCCATCGTCCTGCTGTTCTGGGGCGGACGTTTCGCGCTGCATCAGGGCGATGACCGCGCGCTTGGGCGGTTGATCTTTGCGCCTATCGCCGTGGCACTTGGCGCGATCTACGCCGCGACACTGGCCCCCGGTCAGGAATGGTTGCTGACCCATAGCTTCGGTCTGGGCGGGCTGTTTGGCGATACCGTCATGGGCGCGCTGCTGACGATCCTGCCCATCGGCTCGACCCTGACGGTCAAGCTGATGTCGCTTTTGATGGGGGTCGCAATTCTCGCGTTGGGCGCCTTCGTCTTGGGCTTTACCAAGGCCGAGCTGTTCCGCATTGCGCGGTTCCTGCTGGTCGGTCTGATCATGGCCTATGCCGGGCTGATGACCCTTCTGGGCCGTGGGGCCAATGGGGCCGTCGTCGCCGCGCAGAACCTCTCGGCCCGTCAGGCCGAACGTCGTGAGCGCCGCCGTCAGGAAGCCGAAGACGCCGAAGCCTGGGCCGCGCAGGAAGCCGAGCAGAGCTATGCCGCTGAGCACGCTCCGGTGGCCGAGCCGGAAGCCGAACCGCGCAGCCTGTTCGGTCGGATGCCCGGGCTGATCAAACGGCCCGAACCCGAAGACGACTTGCCCGAGCCGGAACTGATCGAGACCTACAGCGACGCCATCGTGGATGAGACACCGGGCGAAGAGCGCATCAAAAGCAAAATCGCCGATGTCATCAAAAACCGCGTGCGTCATGCCAATGCGATCCACACGCCGACGACCGCGCCCTTGACCAAGGGCCGGGGCCGTGGGCCGGACCCGTTGGTGCTGAACACCAGCCAGCCTGCCGCCCAGCCCGCCGGGCTGCGTGCGGAACCGCCCCTGACCGCCGAACCGGCCACCCTGCGCCCCGAGCCGCTGCTGCGCAGGCCGCAGGCCCAGCCCACGCCCGCCCCGACGCCTGAGCCGATGGTTCAGGAGCCGGCAGCGCAAGCGCCGATGGCCGCGCCCTACGAAGACACTGTGGCGTCTGAGACCCTGCCGTTGCAGCAGGCGCCCGCGCCTGAGGCGATGAAAATCCCCGTGGCGGAGCCGCGCAAAGTGGTGCAACAGCCCGCCCGCAAACCCGTCCAGCCCTCGAAACAGGCACAGGTCGAAGCGCAGCCCACCCTGACCTTCGACGACACGCACCCCGGTTTCGAACTGCCGCCGCTGAGCCTTCTGGAAAGCCCCGAGAGCGTGCAGCGCCTGCACCTGAGCGACGAGGCGTTGGAGGAGAACGCGCGGATGCTGGAAACCGTGCTCGACGACTACGGCGTGAAGGGTGAGATCGTCGCCGTGCGCCCCGGCCCCGTCGTCACCATGTACGAACTCGAACCCGCGCCCGGTCTCAAGGCCAGCCGCGTGATCGGTCTTGCGGATGACATCGCCCGCTCCATGGCAGCCCTTTCGGCGCGTGTCTCCACCGTGCCGGGCCGCTCGGTGATCGGCATCGAACTGCCCAACGAGAACCGCGAGAAGGTGATCCTGCGCGAGATCCTCTCCAGCCGCGACTTCGGCGACGGCAACCACCGCCTGCCGCTGGCGCTCGGCAAGGACATCGGCGGCGACCCGGTTGTGGCCAACCTCGCCAAGATGCCGCACCTGCTGATCGCGGGGACCACCGGCTCGGGTAAATCCGTGGCAATCAACACGATGATCCTGTCGCTGCTCTACAAGCTGACGCCGGAAGAATGCCGGATGATCATGATCGACCCCAAGATGTTGGAACTTTCGGTCTATGACGGCATCCCGCATCTGCTGAGCCCGGTCGTCACCGACCCCAAGAAGGCCGTCGTGGCGCTGAAATGGGTCGTGGGCGAGATGGAAGAGCGCTATCGCAAGATGTCCAAGATGGGCGTGCGCAACATCGAAGGCTACAACGGCCGCGTCCGCGAAGCGCTGGCCAAGGGCGAGATGTTCTCGCGCACCGTGCAGACCGGTTTCGATGAAGACACCGGCGAGCCGATCTTTGAGACCGAGGAAAACACCCCCGAGGCGCTGCCCTATATCGTCGTCATCGTCGACGAGATGGCCGACCTGATGATGGTCGCGGGCAAGGAGATTGAGGCCTGCATCCAGCGTCTGGCACAGATGGCGCGGGCCTCCGGCATCCACCTGATCATGGCCACGCAGCGCCCCTCGGTCGATGTGATCACCGGCACGATCAAAGCGAACTTCCCCACGCGGATTTCCTTCCAAGTGACATCGAAAATCGACAGCCGCACGATCTTGGGCGAAATGGGCGCCGAGCAACTCTTGGGCATGGGCGACATGCTGTATATGGCAGGCGGGGCCAAGATCACCCGCTGCCACGGCCCCTTCGTCAGCGACGAAGAGGTCGAAGAGATCGTCAACCACCTCAAGCAATTCGGCGAGCCGGATTATGTCTCGGGCGTGGTCGAAGGGCCGTCCGAGGATAAGGAAAGCAACATCGACGCGGTGTTGGGCCTTGGCGGCAATACCGATAGCGAAGACGCACTTTATGACACCGCCGTGCAGGTGGTGATCAAAGACCGCAAATGCTCCACCTCCTACATCCAACGCAAACTGGCGATCGGCTATAACAAAGCCGCGCGTCTGGTCGAGCAGATGGAGGAAGAGGGGCTGGTCTCACCGGCGAACCACGTTGGCAAGCGTGAGATTCTGGTGCCGGAACAGGCATAGGGCGACTTCTCCCCCCCTCTCGGGGACGACAATCAGAAACACCGCCGGGCCACCCTCCCGGCGGTGTTTTTTTTATGGGGCAGGGCAGGCGATAGCGAAAAACCGCGCCCTGATATCGAATATCACGCCCGCCCGCCCTATGTCAGAACGTGAGGCAACACAGGACGAACAACATGCGTAAACTTACTTCTGCGATTCTGGCGGTTGGACTGGCCGTATCGGCCCCCCTCGCGGCGGCGGCGCAGCAACTGTCGCTGAATGAGATTTCGGGCTATCTGAACCAGCTTCGCACCGCCGAGGGCGACTTTACCCAGATCAACGACGACGGGTCGATCAGCACGGGCACGATCTATATCAAACGCCCCGGCAAGGTACGTTTCGAATATAACGCGCCGGATTCCGGGCTGGTTGTCGCGGGGGCGAATACGGTCGTGATCTACGACAAGAAGTCGAACCAACCGGCTGAGACCTATCCGCTGGCGCGAACACCGCTGTCGATCATCTTGGCCGACAACGTCAATCTGGGCCGCGCCAAGATGGTGACAGGCCACAGCTATGACGGCACCGCCACCACGGTCACGGCCCAAGACCCCGCCAACCCGCAGTATGGCAACATCCAGATGAAGTTCACAGGCAATCCGGTGCAGCTGCGTCAGTGGATCATCAATGATGGCAACGGCAGCGCCACGACCGTTGTGCTGGGTGACATGCAGGTGGGGGGCAATATCTCTAACAGCCTGTTCGACACCGCGGGCGCACGGGCAGGCGGCAGACGCTAAGCGGACCTTTAGAAACAAAAAAAAACGCCCCGGCGGATCAGGCCGGGGCGTTTTGCATTGGAGTAGGGCGGGTTTACCAGCGGCCCAGACGGCAACCGGCGATCTGCCGTTGATAGAGTTTGGCGCGGGAATCGACCTTGCCCGCGACCCCGACCAGCCACGCCTTGCTGTTGTAGCTCTTGCGGGCAAAACCGGTGTGGCCCTCGTGATAGGCGAGGTATTGGTTGCGGGCGTCATGCAGCGAGACGCCGTTCCGCTCCCGCGTCAGGTTCATGTACCAGCCCATGAAATCGCTCGCGTCGCGAATCCGGTCGCGTTTGGCGCGCCAGCGGCCCTCGGATTCCAGATACTCATCCCATGTCGCGTCCAAAGCCTGGGAATAGCCAAAGGCGCTGGATTGGCGGCCCATCGGGATCACCCCCAGCACATATTTGAACGGCGTCCGGGCATCCGCCACGAATTTGCTCTCTTGGTGGATGGTGGCCATTTGAACGTGGATGGGGACACCCCATTTCCGCTCGGTCGCGCGGAATGCGCGCAGGTAGTCGGGGTGATCTTTCAGGATCGTGCAGGCGTTATCCAGATCACGTGGGGCCGTTTGAGGCCCGCTGCCGCAGGATGCCACCAGCAGTACGATCATCATTGCGCAAAAATGCTTGCTCATCTGCCTCTCGCCTCTCGTTTTTGTTAGGGGACGTTTTTTCGAAGGAGTTTAACCGATTCACCCTCACCATCACATCACTAAATTGGGAAAATGCGCGGCGGGCTGGGCGGTATTGCGCTGACTGCGAAGCCCCGCGCAGGCGGTATTTCGCAGGAGGCTGGCAAAGCAGTTGCGCCCCCGGGCGGTGGGCTGCCGCAAACCCACTGTCGGCGCGGCGTTCACAGTCTGTTTCCCCGTGCAGAGCCGCTGTGATTGGACAAAAGCCCCTTGAAAGGGCTACCGTCGAGGGGTAGGGGCAGCATGTTATGATACGAACACGCGCAAAATATCACCTCGGGCAGATTGTCCGTCACAAGAAGCATCCCTTTCGGGGCGTGATTTTTGACGTCGACCCGGAATTCGCCAACACCGAAGAATGGTATGAGGCGATTCCCGAAGAGAACCGGCCGGTGAAAGATCAGCCATTCTATCATCTCTTGGCCGAGAACGATCAGAGCTACTATGTGGCCTATGTGTCCGAGCAGAACCTCGTGGCCGATTATTCGGGGGAGCCTGTGGACCACCCCGATATCCCCGATCTGTTCGGCCCCTTCACCGATGGTGCCTATCCGCTGCATTTCCAGATGAACTAAGCCCGGCGGGCCGTTTGCCGCCCGCCCAAGCGTTTCATCAATAGCCCAAAGCGCAGCCGTCCTTGCGCGGATCGCTCGCGCCTTCCAGCACGCCATCTTCGCGGATGCGGATCGCCTGCGCCCCGCCGATCGCCGTTTCGGGCACTTCGACCCTATGACCCAGATCGCTCAAGCTTTGGCGCACGTCGTCGCCAAAGCCGCGTTCGACCTTCATCACCTGCCCATCGGCAAAGGCGCGGGGTGCGTCGATGGCGCTTTGCACATCCATGTCGAAATCGGTGAGGTTCGAGGCAAAGCGCGCATGGCCGCAGGGCTGATAGGCCCCGCCCATCACGCCAAAGGGCATGGTCACCCGGCCATTCTCGCGGATCATGCCGGGGATGATCGTATGCATCGGGCGTTTGCCGCCTTTCAGCTCATTCGGGTGGCCTTCCTCCAATGTGAAACCCGCGCCACGGTTTTGCAGCAGGATGCCGAACTTGTCCGAGGCGATGCCAGAACCGAAGCCGTGGAAGATCGAATAGATGAGCGAGACCGACATGCCGTCGCCGTCGACCACGGTGATATAGATCGTGTCTTTATGCACCGCCTCGCTGATCGGGGCGGCGGCGGCCATGGCGCGTTTGGGGTCGATCAGGGCCGCAAGGGCGCGGGCGGTCTCAGGCGCCAGCATGTGCTCAAGCCGCGTGGTGTGGTCCGGGTCGGCCAAAAAGCGGTTGCGCGCGTCATAGGCCAGCTTGGTCGCCTCGGCTTCGATATGCAGCCGCTCGGCCCCCAGCGGGTCCATCCCGGCGATGTCGAAGTGATCGAGGATATTCATCAGCAACAGGGCGGTCGCCCCTTGGCCGTTGGGCGGATGTTCGACCACTTCGAGGTCTTTGTACTGGCCGGACACGGGCGTCGTGACCTCGGCGCGGGCCTTGGCGAAATCCTCGGCGCTGTGGCTGCCGCCTGCGGCTTGCAGGGTGGCGATCATGTCCTCGGCGATCTCTCCGGTGTAGAAGGCATCGCGGCCCTGCGCGGCCACGCGGCGCAGCACTTCGGCCTGTCCCGGCGCGCGGAAGATGTCGCCGGTGCGGGGCGTTTTTCCGTTGATGAGGAAGTGATCCCGCGCGCGCCCCTGAAGGGTGCCGCCATCGGTGGCCCAGTCAAAGGCCACGCGCGGGGCGACGGGCACCCCCGCCTCGGCGTAGTGGATCGCAGGGGCGAGCAGGGCGTCCAACCCCAGTTTGCCGGTGCTTTCGGAGAGGTGGCAGAAGGCGTCGATGGCCGTAGGGATCGTCACGGCATCCGCCGAGCGGAGCGGCACCGTCTTTTCGCCCTTGTCCCGCAATTTCGCGGAATCCAGCGCCGCTGGCGCGCAGCCGGACCCGTTGAGGGCATGGACCTCCTCGCTCCCCGCCGGGGAGTAGAGCACGAAACAGTCGCCGCCGATCCCGGTCATCTGCGGCTCGCAAATGCCGAGCAACACCGCCCCGGCGATGGCCGCGTCCATCGCGTTGCCGCCCCGCGCAAGTATATCGACCGCCGCCCGCGCGGCCAGCGGATGCGATGTGGCGCAGATGCCGTTGGTGGCCAAGACCGGTGACCGGCCGGGAAGGTGAAAATCGCGCATGTGCTGCCCCTCGCTGAATTACGTCAGCGTGACCCTAGACGGAGATCTCGGTTCTGCCAATGCGGGGGAAAGTTCCTCGGCACCGCGTACTGGGTGGGGGCTATTAAACACGGCACCGAGGGAAGCCATATGCAGCTACAGCCCCGTTTATGACCGGCAACCAAGGCACAATTGTGATCCCAGCGGGGCCGTATTGGGAAATATGCGGGACGCGCTGCCGTAGGTGTTAACGCGGCGGTAACCCAACCGGGAGCCGCAGGTCGATCCGGTTCTCTTGCGCCAAGCGGCGATAGGTCAGGTCTTTCGCCAGATCGCGGATCAGGAACCAGCCAAAGCCGCCTTCGGGCAGGTCGCAAACCGGGCGGTCGATCTCTTGCGGCAGGCCCAAGGGCGCTTGCAGGTCGGGCATCGGCAGCCCTTCGTCCGACACGGCAAGGTGCAGGCCGTCGGGCGCGTGATGGCAGGCGATATGGATGGGGCCGGGGTGGTGCGGGTCGGGGTAGGCGTGTTCGACGATATTGTTCAGCATTTCGGCGACCACCAAACGCACCACGCAGACCTCCTCGGCCCCGAGCGAAAGGCAGGAGAGCGCGTCCAGCAAAAGCGTGAGCGCCTCCCGCGCGGCCTGCGGGCCGCTGTAAACGGTGATCTCGAACGGGCAGAGCGCGGACCGCGCGGCGGAGAGCCGCATGGCGCTATTCTCGATGCGCGGTAAGGGCGGCGTCAAGCGTGTGGAAGATGCCAAAGACCCTATCCATCCGGGTGAGGGTAAAGACCTTTTCCACCGCCGGGGTCAGCCCGGCCAGCACCAGCGCGCGCTGCGGCGCCAGATGTTTCATCGCCGCCACGATCGCGCCCAAACCGCTGGAATCAATGAAATTGACCCGGTGCAAATCAAGGATCACCACCGGCGGCGCATGGGCCGCGGCGCGGCGCAGCGCATCCTTGAACTCCAGCGCCGCGGCGGCGTCGATCCGGTCATGCAGCACGCTGACCACGCAAAAGCGGTCTTCTGTTTTGGCGGAAACTTCCATAGACATGCCCCGAGACTTTGAAGTTCGAGACGTGATTAACCGTAAAACCTTACCAACTGGTATGCGGTGCAACTCTAGGAGAACGTGATGCGCAATGTCGTGATAACCGGTGCAGCCAGAACCCCGATGGGCGGTTTTCAGGGGGCCTTTGAGGGGCTGACCGCCGCGGAATTGGGCGGCAGCGCGATCAAGGCGGCCTTGGGCAAGACGGATCCTGCCGAGGTGCAAGAGGTGCTGATGGGCTGCGTTCTGCCCGCAGGCCAGGGCCAAGCCCCCGCGCGGCAGGCCGGGTTCAAGGCCGGTCTGAGCGAAGAGGTGCCCGCCACGACGCTGAACAAAATGTGCGGCTCGGGCATGAAGGCGGCGATGATGGCCTTTGACCAGATCGCGCTTGGCCAGACCGATGTGATGGTCGCGGGTGGCATGGAGAGCATGACCAACGCGCCCTATGTTCTGCCCAAGATGCGCGGCGGCGCGCGGCTGGGGCATGGGCAGGTGATCGACCACATGTTCCTCGACGGGTTGGAAGACGCCTATGACAAGGGCCGCCTGATGGGCACCTTTGCCGAGGATTGCGCCGAACGCTTCCAGTTCACCCGCGAGACGCAGGACGACTATGCGCTGGCCTCGCTGTCGCGCGCCATCGAGGCGCAGGAGGGCGGTGCCTTTGAAGATGAGATCGCCCCGGTCGAGGTGAGGTCGCGCCGCGGCAGCACCACGGTCAGCGCCGACGAACAGCCTGCCAGCGCCCGGCCCGAAAAGATCCCCCAGCTAAAACCGGCCTTCCGCGAGGGCGGCACGGTGACGGCGGCGAATTCCTCGTCGATTTCCGATGGGGCGGCGGCGCTGGTGCTGGCGGATGAGGAGACTGCCAAGACCCGCGGCCAGACCATCCGCGCCCGCATCGTCGGCCACGCCAGTCATGCCCAAGCGCCGGGGCTGTTCACCACGGCACCCGTCCCCGCGGCACAGAAACTGCTGGAGCGGATCGGCTGGAAGAAAGAGGATGTCGATCTGTGGGAGGTCAACGAAGCCTTCGCCGTCGTGCCGCTGGCTTTCATGCATGAGATGGACCTCTCCCATGATATCGTGAACGTCAACGGCGGCGCCTGCGCGCTTGGCCATCCCATCGGTGCCTCGGGCGCGCGGATCATGGTGACCCTGCTGAATGCGCTGGAAAAACGCGGGCTGAAACGCGGTGTCGCGGCGATCTGCATTGGCGGCGGCGAGGGCACGGCCATCGCGATCGAACGCCCCTGAGCTCTCGGGCCATTTAACCTATTGCAGGGGGCGGCCTGCCTCCCTTTTTCCGTCTGCAATAAGAGTATCGCCATGACCGTCGACTACCAAACCCTTGCCAAAACCATCGCCGCCCTGACCGAGGGCGAAGACGATGCCGTGGCCCTGATGGCCACCATCGCCTGCGAGGTGCATCACGCGGATGACCGCTTTGACTGGACCGGCTTTTACCGGGTGACCGCGCCCGACTTGTTGAAGATCGGCCCCTATCAGGGCGGGCACGGCTGCCTCGTAATCCCCTTTTCGCGCGGGGTCTGCGGGGCCGCGGCGCGTACGGGCGAGGTGCAATTGGTCGAGGATGTCGACGCCTTTCCGGGCCATATCGCCTGCGCCTCCTCGACACGTTCGGAATTGGTTCTGCCGGTCTGGAGCGGCGCGGGGGAGTTGCTGGGGGTTTTTGACATCGACAGCGACCAGCCAAACGCCTTCACGCAAGCGGATGCCGATGCGCTGAGCGCGATCCTCAAGGATAGTTTCGCCGCCGTCGCCTGACGGCATCGCCCCCGCTTGATCCGCGGGGCTGCATCTGCGAGGGGGAGCCATGGATAGCGAATATAACCCGCCGCAGGACCCATTGGTCATTCTGCATGAAGATGCCGAAGTTCTGCTGGTCGACAAACCTTCAGGGCTGCTCAGCGTGCCGGGCAAGGGCGAACATCTGGCCGATTGCCTGATCACGCGGGTGCAGGCGGTCTTTCCCCAAGCGCTGCTGGTGCACCGGCTCGATCGCGACACCTCGGGCGTGATGATCTTTGCCCTGACGCCCCATGCGCAGCGTCACCTTGGGTTGCAGTTCGAAAAGCGCATGACCCGCAAGACCTATGTCGCGCGGGTCTGGGGCGTGCCTGCGGAGAAATCCGGCAGTGTCGATCTGCCGCTGATCGTCGATTGGCCCAACCGCCCCCGGCAGATGGTCTGCCATGAGACTGGCAAGCCTGCGCAGACCGATTGGAAGATGGTCAAGAACGATGGGGAGACTGCCCGCCTTCGGCTTTTCCCCAAGACCGGGCGCAGCCATCAGCTGCGCGTGCATATGCTGGCGCTTGGGCATCCGATTTTGGGCGACCCTTTCTATGCCACGGGGCCCGCGCGGGATTTTCCGCGGTTGATGCTGCATAGCGAGGAATTGCGGTTCAATCATCCGCAGGGTGGCGCATCGACGAAGGTGCGGGCCAAGGCGCCTTTCTGAGCTGCGCTCCGTGCCCGGCCTTGCGCCGTGAGGTGGGGGCGGGATTGGTATTTGAGAAAGGATGAAGGGGAAGGGGCCGTGGCGCTGCGGTGAAGTTGGGCTTTGTGGCGATCGGGGGGTGAAACCGGTGGGGTTTGCGATTACCTCTGACCTATCTGTTCACAGATTGACCCGGAGGATATCATGGGCTTGCGTATCAACGACACTATTCCCGATCTTACAGTCGAAACCGATCAGGGCAGTTTTTCCCTGCATGACTTCGTCGGTGACAATTGGGCGATCCTGTTCTCCCATCCCAAGGATTTCACCCCTGTTTGCACCACCGAGTTCGGCGCCGTGGCGCTGCTTTCCGAGGAATGGGAAAAGCGCGGCACCAAAGTGATTGGCGTCAGTGTCGACGGTGTTGAAGAGCATAAGAAGTGGAAGGGCGATATCGAGAAGGTTGCAGGGGCCGAGGCCGGTTTCCCGATCATCGCGGATGCGGGGCTGGAGGTGTCGAAAGCCTTTGATATGCTGCCCGCCGAAGCCTATTTGCCCGATGGCCGCACGCCTAATGACAGCGCCACGGTGCGATCGGTTTTCATCATCGGGCCGGATAAGCAGTTGAAGCTGAGCATGACCTATCCGATGAACGTGGGCCGGAACTTTGCAGAGGTTCTGCGGGCTTTGGACGGGTTGCAGACGGCGGCGAAGAACGCTGTGGCGACGCCTGCGGATTGGCAGGTGGGTGAGGATGTGATCATCCCCGCGACGGTGTCGGATGAGGACGCCAAGGCGAAGTTCGGGGCGTTTGAGACGGTGTTGCCCTATTTGCGCAAAGCGCAGCTGCCGGGCTGACCTGCCCTTAGCGATGGCTAAGCTTATGGGCGAAGGCCATCGCTTTTTCATGCAGCAACCTACGCTGTTTGCGCAGGCCATAGAGGGGGGAACGCCGGAATTGCCCTCTGTTTCCTCCAGAACGAGCGGAAATGTCACTGTCGAACCGGCCCGCCGTGACGAGGCTTTGGGCTGTGGCAAGCCCCATGTCGGAGCGCGTCAGCACCTGTCTGAGCATGTTATCCGCAGGGCAGAAGATAGGTTCGGAGGCGGCGAGGAAGGCCTCGGCCCCGGCACGGTTCCAGATCAGCGCGTGGGCGAGCATCGGAAAGTAATGGGCGCGGAGCAGCGGCACGCCTGCGACTTTGGCCATGGGGCTGGTGATTTTCAGGCGTGTCGCGCCCAGATTTACACAGTGCCAATCGGTGCGGGGGCGCAGCCATTCTATCAGCTCTGGCACGACGGTTCTGAATGTGGGTTCCAGGGCGATGTCATCTTCGAAGACGAAACCAAGTTCATCGCCGCTCTCTAGGAAGGCGGCGGCGGCGCGTTGGTGCGAGACGTAGCAGCCGACCTCGCCTTGGGTCATCGACCGGCCCATGAAACGTCGGGCTTTGCGATCGTCATAGGGGGCGAATTGGGCCAGATCGATCTCGCGCCCGTCGAAGGCATCCACGCGGACGGCTTCGATCTGTGCGGTGTCCAGTTCGGCCTTCGCACTGTCCAGTCGCTGGGGGGAGGCGGCCAGATTGATGACGAATCCCTTCGGGCGCTGTGGCATCGTTATGACCTCATTCCTGCGGCGCGCGGGGCGATGACAGGCTTATACGGGTTAAACTTTGGGGGTGGGCCGCCCGCGCAGCCAGTTCTTGAACCGTTTGAAGGCGGAGGGCGGTTTGTGGGCGACGCTGACAAACCCAATGTGCTGGCAAGCGCCGGGTTTCAGGAAAGCGGTGAATTTACCCTGTTTGCGCAATTGGCGCGAGATGTGGCTTTCGCGTTTGAAACCGCTGAAGCCGCCGACCTCTTTCCAAAGGGAAATCGGGGCCAGATGCGGATTAAAAGTATAGCCGTACCATTTGGGGCTGAGCGCATCCATCCGCGCATAGGGGATGCCGGCGCATTCTTCGGTGACGATCTGGGCGCGAGCCGCATCTTCGATGAAGAAGTTATCAGTGTCGCGGAAACAGACCGAAGAGACATCGGGATGGGCCTCTAGCAGGCGCAGGGCGTCATCTAAAAAATCGTGGCGGGTGAACTCCCAATCGTCTTCCATGTGAAAGACATAAGGCGTGCGCACCTTGGCATACATGGCGTCGACGGCGGGGTGGTGGCCGACCTGTTTGCCCAGATCGATGCGCTGCCCATGAGGGCAGAGCCGGTCGAAGACCGCGCTGGTTTCGGCATCGCCGAAGTCGTTGATGCCAATGATCGGCAGCTTGCGCAGCTCCGGGCCGAGGCTTTCGAGTGTTTGTTGCAAGACATCGGGGCGCAGCCCCATGGTGATGCAAATCGTGACCAGATTTTCTGCGCGCATGTCTCGTACTGCCCCAAGGGGAAGCTGCGGACCCCCGGTGAGGGTCCGCAGCAGTTTTTGATTAACCTTCTGCCGCTTCTTTCTTCTCGGCAGTGATCTCTTCGCCAGTCTCCTGATCGACGACTTTCATCGACAGGCGCACCTTGCCGCGATCGTCGAAGCCCAGAAGCTTGACTTTCACTTCCTGACCTTCCTTCAGAACGTCCGAAGGGTGGTTCAGGCGGCGGTTTTCGATCTGGGAGACATGCACCAGACCGTCGCGCTTGCCGAAGAAGTTCACGAAGGCGCCGAAATCGACGATTTTCACAACGGTGCCGGTGTAGATGGCACCTTCTTCGGGCTCGGCCACGATCGAATAGATCATGTCATAGGCTTTCTTGATCGCTTCGCCGTTGGGGCTGGCGATCTTGATGGTGCCTTCGTCGTTGATGTCGACCTTGGCGCCGGAAACCTCGACGATCTCACGGATGACCTTGCCGCCCGAGCCGATCACTTCGCGGATCTTGTCGGTCGGGATTTGCATGGTCTCGATACGCGGGGCGTGGACGGAGAAGTCCGCGGCGCCCGAGATCGCCTTGTTCATCTCGCCGAGGATGTGGATACGGCCTTCTTTGGCCTGGGCCAGGGCTTTCTCCATGATCTCGGGCGTGATGCCTGCGACCTTGATGTCCATCTGCAGCGAGGTGATACCGGCTTCGGTGCCCGCAACCTTGAAGTCCATGTCGCCGAGGTGGTCTTCGTCACCCAGGATGTCCGACAGGATCGCGTAGGAGCCGTCATCTTCGAGGATCAGACCCATCGCCACACCGGCCACGGCCGATTTCAGCGGCACGCCCGCGTCCATCATGGACAAGGAGCCACCGCAGACCGATGCCATCGACGAGGAGCCGTTGGATTCGGTGATCTCGGAGACGAGACGGATGGTGTAGGGGAAGTCTGTTGCCGCGGGCAGAACCGCCTGCAGGGCGCGCCATGCGAGCTTGCCGTGGCCGACTTCGCGGCGTCCGGGAGGGCCCACGCGACCCACTTCGCCGACCGAGTAGGGCGGGAAGTTGTAGTGCAGCAGGAAGTTCGATTTGAAGTTACCGTGCAGCGCGTCGATGAACTGCTCATCGTCGCCGGTGCCGAGCGTGGTCACCACGAGGCCCTGCGTCTCACCACGGGTGAAAAGCGCCGAGCCGTGGGTCCGCGGCAGGATGCCGGTTTCGGCCACGATGTCGCGGATCTCGTCGGTGCGACGGCCGTCGATACGCTTGCCGGTTTTCACCACGTCGCCGCGCAGGATGCTGGCCTCAAGGCCCTTCATTGCGGAGCTGAGGTTCTTGTCCTCAAGCTGCTCTTCGGTGAGCTTGCTCTTGATCGTCTCACGGGCAGCAGCAACGGCGGCGGTGCGCTCTTGCTTGTCCACGATCGCGAAAGCGGCACGCATTTCGTCTTCGCCAGCGGCTTTCACGGCAGCCGACAGATCGGAATAGTCTTCGGGCTGGAAGTCGAAAGGCTCCTTCGCGGCTTCCTCGGCCAGATCGATGATCAGGTCGATGACCGGCTGGATCTGCTCATGCGCGAATTTCACGGCGCCCAGCATTTCCTCTTCCGACAGCTCATAGGCTTCGGATTCGACCATCATCACTGCGTCCTTGGTGCCCGCGACCACGAGGTCGAGGCGCTGGTCGGGGTTGGTGCGCAGGTCTTGCATGTCGTCGATGGTGGGGTTCAGCACATAGTCGCCACCCTCATAGCCCACACGGCAGCCCGCGATCGGACCCATGAAGGGCGCGCCCGAGAGTGTCAGCGCGGCGGAGGCGGCGATCATGGCGACCATGTCGGGGTCGTTGACCAGATCGTGGCTCAGCACGGTGCACATCACCAGAACTTCGTTTTTGAAGCCGGGGACGAAGAGCGGGCGGATCGGACGGTCGATCAGACGCGCGGTCAGTGTTTCCTTCTCGGTGGGGCGGGCCTCACGCTTGAAGAAGCCACCCGGTACTTTACCGGCGGCATAGTATTTCTCTTGGTAGTGCACGGTCAGGGGGAAGAAATCCTGCCCGGGCTTTTGCTGACGTGCATACGTCACGTTGGCCATGACGCTGGTCTCGCCCAGCGTGGCAATCACCGACCCGTCCGCCTGACGGGCAACCTTACCGGTTTCCAGTGTCAGCGTCTCTTCGCCCCACTGGATCGATTTTTTTGTTACATTAAACATCTACGTTTCCTTTTTGGCCCATTGGCCATTGCATAGGGGCCGTATTGCCCCTGACTCCGGTATCTTCTTTTTCAGGCGCTGGAGTCCGGGCGCCGGATTTCAGATTGCGCGGGCATACATGTTTTCATGGCAAATGGGAAGCGTTCTATCGCCTCGGGGCCATAAGCGGCGGGTTCTTTCCGCCGCAGCGCGCCCCGGTCTGCGCGCAACAAAAAACCTCCCGGCAGGGGCCGGGAGGTTTTGGTCGTCCTGTCACCGGAACTTCCGGCGGCTTGCGCGCGATTAGCGGCGCAGGCCGAGGCGTTTGATCAGGTCCTGATAGCGGGACTCGTCTTTGGCCTTAACGTAATCCAGCAGCTTGCGGCGCGTCGCGACCATTTTCAAAAGACCACGGCGGCCGTGGTTGTCTTTCTTGTGGGTCTTGAAGTGCTCGGTCAGCGTGGTGATGCGCGAGGTCAGAATGGCAACCTGAACTTCGGGCGAACCGGTGTCGCCTTCTTTGGTGCCAAATTCTTTCATGACTTTTGCTTTTTCTTCAGCAGTGATCGACATCGGGGTCTCCTTTCGAAAAGAGTTAAAATGGATGGCGCAGGCCGGGATGTCGTCCAGCGCAGGCCCATGGAGATATCACCCGCTGACGGAATCAGCAGGCGATGGGGGCGTATAGGAGGAATTTCCGCCTTTGGCAAAGGGTGATTTGCGCATGGGCTCCGGACCGCCTTAGGCCGCGAGGCCGAGGTCGAAGGCCGCAGAGAGCGGGATCAGCGCGATATCGTCTAGCGTGATGCTGTCCCCCGCCACCCGCGCGACGATGATATCGTCCAGCAGGACGAGGGTTTGGCCCGCATCCTCCGGGTCGGGCAGGATGGAGAGCGGTGGCTCCGCCCCGCCCGCGCTGCTGTCGTCCCAGACAAAGAGCAGCGAATCGTCCGCCGCGTGGTAGTCCGTGATCTGCGCCGCCCCGCCTTGGCCGATCCAGTCCCCCAAGGCGATCTGATCGGTGCCGTCGCCCGAGGTCACCACATCCCCGGCGCCCGCAATTATCAGGTCGTCGCCGCCGCCGCCGTTCAGGAAATCGGGGTTTTGTAGGTCATCCGCCCCGGTGAGCGTGTCGTCGCCCCAGCCGCCAAAGAGCGTATCCACGCCCGCGCCGCCGCGCAGCGCATCGTCGCCAAGCCCGCCTTGCAGGGCATCGTTTCCGGCTTCGCCCTCCAGCAGGTCATCCCCCGCCGCGCCTTGGAGCGCATCATCGCCCGCCCCGCCATAGAGAAAGTCGTCGTCGCTATGGCCGAAGAGGCTGTCGTTGCCCGCGCCGCCGAAGAGGTCGTCATCCCCGCCATTGCCATGCAGGATGTCGCCGCCCGCGCCACCTTGGAGCGTGTCATTGCCGCCGTGGCCGTGCAGGTCATCATCCCCGCCGCCGCCACGAAGCAGGTCCTCCCCGCCGTAGCCGCCAAGCTGGTCGTCGCCGGGGCCGCCCTCCACCGTCTCACCGTCATCGCTGCCCGACAGGATATCTCCGACCGTGGTGGTGCCGCCGCCCGGGCTGTCCCCCTCAGGCAACGCGTCCTCCGGCGGCGTTTCGATTTCCACGAAAGTGACGGCGCCGACCGCCATCAGACCCATTACCCCAGCCAGCCACAACATCCGCAGTTCCACCCGTTGATTGCTTGATGCCCCACACATCGTCCCAGCTTCAAAAGGGCATGTCGTGGCTGTAAAATCAAAGGAATAGCGGGGAAATGGTTAACGAATGCCTGCCCGCGCCGGGGGCTCGGGCTGCCACAGAACCGGCTCTTGGGTGTAGGGCAGGTACAGCGGATGGCGCGGATGCCCGGCTTTGGAGAGGCCGAGGTGGTAGAGCGGTTTCTCCCCCTCAGCCAGTCGTGCGGCGACGGCCAGACCGCGGTCGAGATGGGCGCCATGCACGCCCCAAGCGGCGATGATGCGGTCGGCCCAATCGGCCCCCTCGACCAGCGTGGCATCATTGTCGGGGCCGATAGGATCGGGCGCGGCGCGCATGTCGCGCGGATCGGTGGCGCGGAAGGCGAAGATATTGGTCACCCGGAAGCCGCCAAAGCCTAGTACCCGCGCCCGACGCTCGCACCGCTCGACCGTCGGGTCGTTCTGCACCTCGGTCGCGGTGGAGGGGTTCAGCATCACGAACATCACCTGCGGGGCGCCTGCGTCCCAGATCCGCGTGAGGCTGTAGCGGTATTGCTCGCAGGGCGAGTAGACCGCGGTCGAAGGTGCGTCGCCCTTGGTGTGGCTGCGGGTGATCAGGGCCATTCAGCCCTCATTCGCGTCCGACGACAGGTTGAACACCCGGCTGGGGTGCAGCTCTCCCGCCTTGAAGCGGCCCACGGCGACAGGCTGCCCGTCGAACGAGGCCCAGCATTCATCGCCATATTCCACGTCATGGGCGATGACCATGCCGGGGTTGCCGTTGCGCAGGCGGGTGGCGCCTTCGGGGGTGGCTTTGACTTCGGGCAGCTCGGCCAGCCCTTCGGCCAGCGGCAACAGATAGGTGTCGAGTTCCGGTGTCCGGGCCAGCTCATCGACCTGCGCCAGCGTCAGGGCGTTGGCCGCTTCGAACGGGCCGGACCATGTGCGGCGCAATTCGCGGACGTGGCCGAGACAGCCAAGCTTCTGCCCCAGATCGCGCGCGATGGAGCGGACATAGCCGCCTTTGCCGCAGACCATTTCAAGCGTGACATGATCGGCATCGGGGCGGTCGACCAGCAGCAGGCTTTCCACCCAGAGGGGGCGGGCGGCGATCTCCATCTCTTCGCCGTCGCGGGCGCGTTTATAGGCGCGTTGGCCGTCGATCTTTACGGCGGAGAACTGCGGCGGCACCTGCTGGATGTCACCGATAAAGCCGTTCAGCGCATCCTTGATCGCGGCGTCATCGGGGCGCAGGTCAGAGGTGCCGATGACTTCGCCCTCGGCGTCGTCGGTATTGGTGGCGATGCCGAGCCGCACGGTGAACTCATAGGCTTTGAGCGCGTCGGTGATATAGGGCACGGTCTTGGTCGCTTCGCCCAAGGCGATGGCCAGAACGCCGGTCGCTTCGGGGTCGAGCGTGCCTGCGTGGCCCGCCTTCTTGGCCTCCAGCGCCCAGCGGACCTTGTTGACCACGGCGGTCGAGGTGGGGCCCGCGGGCTTGTCCACCACCAGCCAACCGGAAATATCGCGACCCTTGCGTTTGCGTGCCATGTCTTGCCCCTTCGCTTTTGTGGTGCTGCCCTCTATCGGAGCCGCGCCGCGCTGCCCAGCCCTCATGCGCCGAAAAGCTCACTTTGCGGGCGTCACGATGCCTACGATCGGCCCCAAGGTGGTAAAGCCCGCCCCGCTGCGGCGCAGGCTGGGGGCGCGCAGGCGCGAGATATTGCCGTCGAAATACAGCGCGTTAGGCAGGTCCAACTCATCCCGGTAGAGCCGGGCGAATTCGTGAAAGGTGACCACATCGTTGGAAATCGCGAAAACCGCGCGTTTGCCATCTGCCGTGGTGCCAACCCCGTTTCGGATATAGCGCGAAGTGCTGTCGGGCAGGAATCGCGGGTGCAGCGCCCCGTCGATCACCAACATCGGCCCCGATTGCGTGGCAAAGCGGCAGTTCGGTTTGGCCTTGAGATAGCGCTTGGTCTCGATCACATCGGCGCGGCCCTTGCGCAGGCAAAAGACCCCATTGGGCAGCAGGCCGAAATTGCCGGGGCCAGCACTGTCAATCACGCCGCGCGTCTCGACTCCATCTTCGATGTAATGCCCAACCGGGGAGCGGTCTTCGTGGTACATGCCCGCGTTCATGGCAAAACCGAGCCGCAGCCCCTGCGCTTTCAACGCCTCGTCGAGCGAGCCGAAGAACCCATAGGGCGCGCCCGCCTCATTGTTGAGAAAGAGCCGCAGGTCATCCCGCTCCAGATCGACTTCACAGACCGTGTAGGAACTGCCGTCAAAGGTAATGTTGCGGCATTCGGCAGCGTCCGCAGGCGTGCCTTTCAGCGCCAGAAGCGCGAATGCGATCAGGCCCGCGCGGATCACTGATCCGGCGCGCCGTCGGCACTGTCACCGGCACCGTCGTCATCGGGGGCATCCGCATCGCGGCGCACCACCTCTTGGTTCAACATGCGGCGGGTGTCGTCCATCCGGTCAAAGGTCTGGTCCAACTGAAAGCGCAGATCGGGCGAGAACTTGAGCGTCAGTTTCTTGGCGACCTGACGGCGCAATTCGCTTTTGTTGCGGGCCAGCAGTTTGAGAACCTCATCCTGACCTTCCCCGCCCAAGGGCAGCACATAGGCCGTGGCGATCTTGAGGTCGGGAGAGATGCGCACCTCGCCCACGGTGATCGACATCCGATTGAGATCGGTGTCATGCACATCCCCGCGTGCGAGAACATCGGACAAGGCGCGGCGGACGGTTTCGCCCACGCGGAGTTGTCGTTGCGACGGGCCGGGGCCCTCATGAAACTTGTTCTTTGCCATGCCCCCCATCTAAGGCTTCGGTTGCACTTTGCCAAGCGCTCCGCGACGGGCTAAACCGGCCCTGCCAGTCACGGCCAGAACCGCAGGAGACCGAGTATGACACAGACCCCCGGCATTGCCGTCACCGGCGCCTCTGGCCGCATGGGCCAAATGTTGATCCGTGAGATCATCGCCAGCGACAAAATGCATCTAGCCGCGGCGCTGGAGCGTCCGGGCCATGACTGGATTGGCCGCGATCTGGGCGAGGCGATGGGCGGCACGGCCTCGGGCGTGACTGTGACAGACAATGCGGCAGAGGCTTTTGGCAAGGTGCAGGCCGTCATCGACTTCACCGCGCCGCAGGCCACCATCGCTTTTGCCGGTGAGGCCGCCAAGGCCGGGATCGTCCATGTCATCGGCACCACCGGCATGACCGAAGATGAGATCGCGCAGCTTGCCCCTGCCGCCGAACAGGGGGCCGTCATCGTTCGTGCGGGGAACATGAGCCTCGGCGTGAACCTGCTGACGCAGCTCACCCGGCAGGTCGCCGCCGCGCTGGACGTGGATTACGACATTGAGATCATCGAATCCCACCACAATCAGAAAGTCGATGCCCCCTCGGGCACCGCATTGATGCTGGGCGAAGCCGCCGCCGAGGGGCGCGGTGTCAAACTGGCGGATGTTTCGGACCGGGGCCGCGATGGGATCACCGGCGCGCGGCAAAAGGGCGATATCGGTTTCACCGCGATCCGGGGCGGCGATATCGTGGGCGAACATGACGTGATGTTCGCCGCCGCCGGAGAGCGGATCATCCTGCGCCACGTTGCCTCGGACCGTGCGCTTTTCGCCCGCGGGGCGCTTAAGGCCGCTCTTTGGGGGCAGGGCAAAGCACCGGGCGAGTATGACATGCTGGACGTACTTGGCCTGAAGGGCTGAGGCGCAGGCAAATTGTCTGAAACTTTACCTTCCTTGGCTACGTGAGTGCCTCAGGCAACTCACCCCAAGGGAGGTTTCGATGAAGATTACCTTTGCACTGGCCGTGACAGCGATGCTCGCGGCTGTTGGTCTGCCCGCTGCGGCGGAATATGCCCGTATTCAGAACAAGTCAGACTTCGTTGCGGCGGTGAATGGCAAAAGGCTGACCCGCCCGCTGGTCGATCTGCGGGTCACCTCAGGTGGGGCCATTTCCGGCAAGGGCGCGGTTTGGGAGGTCACCG
Organism: Sulfitobacter sp. 15WGC; assembly: GCF_005068605.1. NCBI lineage: Bacteria > Pseudomonadati > Pseudomonadota > Alphaproteobacteria > Rhodobacterales > Roseobacteraceae > Sulfitobacter > Sulfitobacter sp. 15WGC. The sequence goes on from NZ_SZNL01000004.1 coordinate 170,861, forward strand.
GCAAGTGGTCGTGGAAAGACGGTTATTTCTGCCGCACGCTGATCTGGGGCGGCAAGGATCTGGGCTATAATTGCCAAGTGGTCATGCGCGATGGCGCGAAAATCCGCTTCACCTCTGACAAAGGTGCGGGTGAGTCGGCGGTGCTGACCCTGCGCTAAGACAGCTTAGAAATCGACGGCGATGCCCTTCTTTTCCCAGTCGCCATAGCGCACAGGCTCCGGCCCATCGCGCCCGCCAAGTTCGGTGGGCATGTCGAGCGCGGCGGCGGCCTCGCGCCGGGCCGCGGCCTCGGCCAAGGCGCGTTGCGCGGCGGCAGGCAGGTCGGGGCCGGGGGTCGGCGTCGGGTCATGCGGCGTGTCGGGAATCGGTTTCGGCCCCGGTTTGGGCTGCGGGGGCAGGTCCGGTTTGGGGCTGGGCGTCGGGTCAGGGCCGGGTCTGCTGTCGGGAATGGGGCGTTGATCGGGCATCATGGTCCTCTTGAGCCAAGTTCTCCCTTGATATACGTCGCCCGCTGGCCCAGACAACCCGGCAACCCCTCAAGCCAGACCCAGATAGGATATGACCATGGCAGACACAGGCGTTCAGGCCCGCAGAAGCGCGGTATATCTGCTGGATCAGATTTTGGGCGATGAGCCGCGGCTGATGTCCGAGCTTCTTGCCGCGGGCGCGCTGGACAAGCTGCCCCCCGATGATCGGGCGCGGGCGCAGCGTCTGGCGCAGGACACGCTGCGCGGGTTGGAACGGGCGGACCGGTTGCTGCAAAAACACCTGCAAAAGGCACCGCCGCTGACCGTGCGCAATGTGCTGCGGGTCGGCACGGTTGAGCTTTGTCAGGGCGGGGCCGCGCATGGGGTGGTGAATGCGATGGTGAACCTCGTCTCGCAGCACCGCACGCTGAGCCATCTCAAGGGGCTGACCAACGCGGTGCTGCGCAAGATCGCCGCTCAGGGGCCCGAGGCGTGGGATGCCCTGCGCGCGCCGCGCCTGCCGAAATGGCTGCGCGGACCGCTGGCTGAGGCTTGGGGAACCGATGCCATGGCCGCGATGGAACAGGCGCATTTCGCCGGCGCACCGCTTGATCTGACCGCCAAGGGCGACGCTGCCACTTTGGCAAAGGCCGTGGGGGGCACGCTGCTGCCGACAGGCTCCGTTCGGGTGACGGATGCCGGGCAGGTCTCCACCATGCCGGGCTTTGCCGAGGGGGACTGGTGGGTGCAAGATGCCGCCGCCGCGATCCCGGTGCGGGTGCTGGCGCCCAGGGAGGGCGAGACTGTGCTGGACCTCTGCGCCGCGCCGGGCGGCAAGACGATGCAACTGGCCGCCGCGGGGGCGGTCGTCACCGCCGTTGACCAGTCGCACCCCCGGATGCAGCGGGTGAAGGAAAACCTCGCCCGCGTCGGGCTGAAGGCCAAGACGCTGATCAAGGACGCGCGCGCCGTGCAGGGTACATTCGACGCCATTCTGCTGGACGCGCCATGCTCCGCCACCGGCACCATCCGCCGCCACCCGGACCTGCCCTATGCCAAGGACGGATCGGAATTCGGTGATCTGATCGAGTTGCAATCCGAGTTGATCGACCACGCCTGGAGCCTGCTCAAGCCCGGCGGGCGGTTGGTGTTCTGCACCTGTAGCCTGCTGCCCGACGAGGGCGAAGTGCAGGTCGACGAAGCCTTGGAGCGGCATGGCGACATGAACGTCGACACCGCCGCGCTGGAACTGCCGGGGGTCGAGGCTGATTGGCACACCGAAGAGGGCGGGCTGCGCCTGCGCCCCGATTTCTGGGCCGATCAAGGCGGGATGGACGGGTTCTATATCGCCTGTCTGCGCAAGGACTGACCCTCACGCCCCGTCGGGTGGGGAGGGCACGGCGAGATAGGCCGCTTTCGGGATGTCTATGAGGCCGCGGAGCCCTAGCGTGGCGGCGTCTTCCGGCATGAGCCCGGCGATGGCCGCACGCACCGCCGCGGCTATTGCCACCGCATCGGCATCCGCTGCCGCAATATAGGGCAGGCCGGGGGTCGGGACCGTGCGTTCCAGCACCCGCAGGTCACCCGCGAAAGCGTCATGGCTTTCGATCAGCCGCCAAGAGACTGCATCCAGCGCCGCGATATCCGCGCGTCCCTCGGCCACGGCCTTGGCCGAGGCGCGGTGGCCGTGGCTTTGGCTGCGCTCTGCAAACCAAAACCCCCGCGCCCGGCAATGCGCGTAAGGGGCGGCATAGCCTGATTGCGAGAATGTTTGGTTGTAGGTGAACCGCGCCGCGTGGAAATCGGAAATTGTTTCACGGGGATCATTGGCGCGGACCACGAAAACGCTGTTGTAATACCCCGGCGGGCAGCCTGCGACGCCAAAGTCCGGCGTGCCGATCAGCGTGACACGGTCGTGCAGCCACAGGCGGTAAGGCATCCCGCAGGTCTGGGAAAGGGTGAGGTCGGGCGCGGTCCAGACGGCGAATTCCTCGGCATCATTGCTCAGCCTTTCCGGGGCCGGGGTGCCCTGCGCGCGCAGCGCGTCACGGATCATGGCCCAGTAGCGCCCTGTCGCCTCGGCGGTCTCGGGGCGCAGGTACATCATCAGGCTGGCGATCATCGGCGGCTCCGCTTGGGGTGTTCCTGTTTAGGCCGCGCCGCCGCGCGGTGGCAAGCGTCGGTTCCCCGCCGATCCCCCGCCGCGTGGGGAAAATCCGGTGACTCATTGTGGGGCCGCGGTTATGCTGCCGCCAAACGCCAGCAGAGCGTCAGGGGCAGCTTGATATGATTAATCTTTCCAGCGTCATGGCCCGCAGGGCGCGGTTTCTGAACCGCTTCCATGCTTGGCGTGCGACCCGGGGCCGGGGGCGCGTCGTCGCGTTCACCTCTTCGCCCGAGCCGCGCACCATCGGCTCTTTCGCGCGGGGGCGGCAGTTGATGGCGGGCAATTACCTCTTTGCCGGCAGCCTGCTGACCGCACCGCAAACCGCCATGTGGGACCTGACCCCGCCTGACCCCGCCTTTGCCGCGGAGTTGCACGGTTTTGCGTGGCTCGATGACCTTGCTGCCGTGGGCGATGCGCGGGCGCGGGGGGCGGCGCAGGCGTGGCTTTGGGGCTGGATCGACCGTTTCGGGCGCGGGCAGGGGCCGGGCTGGACCCCGGCGCTGACCGGGCGGCGGTTGATCCGTTGGATCAACCACGCGCTTTTCCTGCTGCGCGGGACCGAGGCCGAGCAGAGCGACGCCTTCTACCGATCCCTCGAACGGCAGACCCGGTTCCTGTCGAAACGATGGCGCGGGGCGGCCCCCGGCCTGCCGCGTTTCGAGGCGCTGGCCGGGCTGATCTATGCCAGCCTATCGTTGGAGGGGCTGGCGGAACTGGCCGATCCGGCGGTCAAGGCCCTCCCCCGGGAATGCGCCAGCCAGATCGATGACGAAGGCGGGCTGCCCACGCGCAATCCCGAGGAACTGCTGGCGGTCTTCACCCTGCTGACATGGGCCGCCGCTGCGCTGAGCGATGCGGGCCGCAGCACGCCCAAGGAGCATCTGACCGCGATCGAGCGCATCGCGCCGACCCTGCGCAGCCTGCGCCATGCGGATGGGGCGTTGGCGCGGTTTCACGGCGGCGGGCGCGGCATGGAGGGCTGGCTGGACCACGCGCTGGCGGCGGCCAAGGTCAGGACGCGGCAGCCCGATGGGCTGGCCATGGGCTTTGCAAGACTGTCCGCAGGCCGCACCAGCGTGATCGTCGATGCGGCAGCCCCGCCAAGCGGTGCGGCCTCGACCAACGCCCATGCCTCGACATTGGCGTTCGAACTGACCTCGGGGCGGCGGCCCTTGGTGGTGAACTGCGGCTCCGGCGCGTCTTTCGGGCTGGAGTGGCGGCGGGCGGGGCGGGCCACGCCGTCGCATTCGGCCCTGTCGCTTGTTGGTCATTCCAGCGCGCGACTGGCGGAGCCTGATCCGCATAGCGGGGCGGAAGCGCTGATCGCGGGCCCGCGCCATGTGCCCGTCGAGATTGGAGAGGCGGCGGACGGGCTGCGTTTCGAAGGCGCGCATGACGCCTATCTGCGCAGCCACGGGTTGACCCACGCGCGGCGGCTGGAGTTGACCGCAGACGGGCGCGGCCTCTCGGGGGAGGATATGTTGCTGGCGATAGAGGGGGCGGAGAAGCGGCGCTTTGACAAAGTGCTGAACGCCGCCCAGTCAAAGGGGGTCGCCTTCGACATTCGGTTTCACCTGCACCCGGATGTAGATGCCAACTTGGACCTTGGCGGGGCTGCGATCTCAATGGCGCTGAAAAGCGGGGAGATTTGGGTGTTTCGCCATGACGGCACGCATAATCTGTCTTTGGAACCGGGGGTTTACCTCGAGACAACCCGCCTGAAACCACGCGCCGCGCAGCAGATCGTGCTCTCGGGCTATGCCATGAACTATGCCACGCGGGTGCGCTGGTCGTTGTCAAAAGCGCAGGAAACTGCGATTGGCGTGCGAGATTTGTCGATCGACGATCCCTATGCTGATGAAGACTGACCAAGGAACCAGCCCCATGCCCGACCTCTATCCCATCAAACGCGCCCTGCTTTCCGTATCCGACAAGACCGGTCTTTTGGACCTTGGCAAGGCTTTGGCGGCGCGGGGCGTCGAATTGCTCAGCACCGGCGGCACCGCGAAAGCGCTGCGCGACGCGGGGCTTGAGGTTCTGGATGTGGCCGATGTGACTGGCTTTCCCGAGATGATGGACGGGCGCGTGAAAACGCTGCATCCGGTCGTGCATGGCGGTCTGTTGGCCCTGCGCGACAATGACGAACACGTCGGCGCGATGAACGAACATAACATCGGCGCGATCGATCTGGTGGTGGTGAACCTCTACCCCTTCGAGGAAACCGTCGCCAAGGGCGCGGAATACGCCGAGGTGATCGAGAATATCGACATTGGCGGCCCGGCGATGATCCGCTCGGCGGCCAAGAACCACGGTTTCGTCAATGTGGTGGTGGATGTCGAGGATTACGCCGAGGTCATCGCGGAGCTGGAGGCCAACGACGGCCAGACCACTTACGCCCTGCGCCAACGGCTGGCCCAGACCGCCTATGCCCGCACCGCTGCCTATGACACCGCCGTCAGCACATGGATGGCCGCGCAGGTCGCGGCCACGCCGCGCCGCCGCACCTTTGGCGGCACGTTGGCCCAGACCCTGCGCTATGGCGAGAACCCGCATCAGCAGGCGGCCTTCTACACCGATGGCTCGAACGCCCCCGGTCTGGCCAACGCGGTGCAGCACCAAGGCAAGGAGCTGTCCTACAACAACATCAACGACACCGACGCGGCCTTCGCGCTGGTCAGCGAGTTCGACCCCAAGGACGGCCCCGCCTGCGCGATCATCAAACACGCCAACCCCTGTGGCGTGGCCCGGGGCGAGACGCTGCTGGAAGCCTACACCCGCGCCTTCGACTGTGACCGAACCTCGGCCTTTGGCGGCATCATCGCGCTGAACCAGCCGCTGGACGGGCCGACGGCTGAGGCCATCGCGGCGATCTTCACCGAGGTCGTCATCGCCCCCGGCGCGGATGAGGATGCCAAGCGCATCTTCGCCGCCAAGAAGAACCTGCGCCTGCTGACCACCGAAGGCCTCGCCGATCCGACCGCCGCCGAACTGGCGGTGCGTCAGGTCTCGGGCGGCTTTCTCGTGCAAGACAAGGACGTGGGTCGCATCACCCGCGATGACCTGAAAGTCGTGACCAAGCGCAAGCCCTCGGATCAGGAACTGGATGACATGCTCTTTGCTTGGACTGTGGCGAAACACGTCAAGTCCAACGCCATCATCTACGTCAAGGATGGCGCCACTGTGGGCGTGGGCGCGGGCCAGATGAGCCGCGTCGACAGCACCCGCATCGCCGCGCGCAAGGCCCAAGACATGGCCGAGGTGATGGACATCGAAGCCCCCCTGACGCAGGGCTCGGTCGTGGCCTCTGATGCCTTCTTCCCCTTCGCCGACGGCCTCATCACCGCGGCCGAGGCCGGTGCCACGGCGCTGATCCAGCCCGGCGGCTCCATGCGTGACGACGAGGTGATCGCGGCGGCGGATGAGGCGGGCCTTGCCATGGTCTTCACCGGCATGCGCCACTTCCGGCACTAAGCAAAGGGGAGCCCCATGCGGACATTCGGCATCGCGGCCTTCGTGGCCTTTCTGATCGACCAGATCAGCAAATATGTGGTCATTCACATGATGGAACTGGCGCGTGTCCGCTCCATCGACGTGCTGCCGCCGGTGCTGAATTTCCGCTACGGGGAAAACCGGGGCATCAACTTTGGCCTCGGCGGCGACATGAGCCAATGGGTGCTGATCGTGGTGGCGCTGGTGATCTGCGCGGGCGTCACCCTATGGCTCTGGCGCAGCCCGCATGGGCGTTGGGCGCAGCTCAGCGGTGGCCTGCTGGTCGGCGGGGCGCTGGCGAATGTGGCGGACCGGCTGATCTACGGCTATGTGCTCGATTTCCTGAACAACTCCTGCTGCGGCATCAACAACCCTTTCGTCTACAACTTGGCGGATGTCTTTATCTTTGCCGGGGCCTTGGGGCTGATCCTCTTTACCGGAGAGCCGAAAAGCGCGCCCAAACGCCGGGGCAAAAAAAGGTCAGTGACATTGCCCGCTTGCCTGCGATATTGAACAAGCAGACCCTGAAAGGAGACACCATGCGCCGCATTGCCCTCATCAGCTTGATCCCGCTGGCCCTCGCCGCCTGCAGCAATCAGGGCCTTCGCGATTTGCAGCCGACTTCTGAAGGGCCTGATGAGTTCCTGATCCAACCGGTCAAGCCGCTGGAGCGTCCTGACAACCTGAACACCCTGCCCACGCCTGCGCCGGGGCAGGCGAACCTGACCGACCGCTCGGCGGTGGCCGAAGGGGTGGCGGCATTCGGCGGGCGTTTGGATACCTCTACTGGCATCCCGGCGGGGGATGCGGCGTTGGTCCAACATGCGGGCCGGATGGGCGTGCAGCCCGGAATCCGTGAGAGCTTGGCCGAGGCCGACGCGAAATTCCGCAAGCGCAAGGGCCGTTTCACCCAATTCCGCATCGTACCGGTTGATCGCTACGGCCAAGCCTACAAGCGCATGATCCTCGACGCCCATAGCGAGGCGGAGCGCTGGCGCAGGGCAGGCGGACGCACGCCGTCCTACCCGCCGCAGGACACACGTTTTCGCTAGGCTTCTTGAAAGTAGCGCCAGACCGCGTAGGTAATGCGAGAGGCGATATATTTCGAGGTAAGCAATGATCCGACTGCCGATGATGGCGGCCCTGGTGGCAACGCTTTTCACAGCCCCCGCCGCGCAGGCGGGGCAGACCGAGAACGAAGCGGTCACCCATTTCACCCTTGATAACGGCATGGAGGTCGTGGTCGTCGAAGACCACCGTGCCCCGGTCGTGCAGCAAATGGTTTGGTACCGTGCAGGTTCAGCGGATGAGCCCAAAGGTGCCTCCGGCGTGGCGCATTTCCTTGAGCACCTGCTGTTCAAGGCCACCGATAAGCTGGAAGCGGGCGAGTTCTCGGCCACCGTGGCCGCCAACGGCGGGCGCGACAACGCTTTCACCAGCTACGATTACACCGCCTATTACCAGCGCGTCGCGGCAGACCGCCTTGGCCTGATGATGGAGATGGAGGCCGACCGGATGAAGAACATCCGTTTGACCCCCGAAAACATCGAAACCGAACGCGATGTGATCCTCGAAGAGCGCAATCAGCGGACCGAGAACAACCCCGCCGCGCTGTTCAGCGAACAACTCAGCGCCGTGCAATATCTCAACCACCGCTACGGCGTGCCGATCATCGGCTGGAAACATGAGATGGAGGAGTTGGACCTCGAAGACGCCCTGTCGTTCTATGAACTCTACTACTCGCCCAACAACGCGATCCTCGTGGTCTCGGGCGATGTAACACCGGAAGAGGTGCGCGAACTGGCCGAGGCCACCTATGGTCAAATCCCCGCCAACCCCGCCTTGCCGGAACGTCTGCGCACCGAAGAGCCGCCCCAGATCGCCGAGCGTCGGTTGATCTACAAAGACGCCCGCGTGGCCCAGCCCTATGTCCGCCGCTCCTATCTTGCCCAAGAACGTGACAGCGGCGAACAGGAGGAAGCGGCGGCGCTCTTGCTGCTTAGCGAATTGCTGGGCGGCGGCACCACGTCCTACCTTGCCGAGAAACTGCAATTCGACGCGCAGATCGCCAATTACACCGGCGCCTTCTACAAGGCCGACACGCTGGACGACACGACCTTTGACCTCGTCGTGCTGCCCGTGCCCGGCGTCAGCCTGCAACAGGCCGAAGAGGCGCTGGACGAGGCGCTCGCGCAGTTCATGGAGGCCGGTGTCGACCCGGAACACCTCGAACGTCTCAAGGCGCAGTTGCGCGCCGACCAAATCTACGCTCGCGACGACGCGGACAGCGTGGCGCACCGCTATGGTTCGGCCCTCGCTATCGGCCTCACGGTCGAAGACGTGCAGGCATGGCCCGATGTGCTTCAAGCCGTCACCGCCGAAGACATCATGCAGGCCGCCCACGACCTGTTCGACAAACGCGCATCGGTCACCGGTTGGCTGATGAAGGAGGACGCGCAATGAGACTGATCTACGCCCTGATCCTGACGGTAATTGCCGCACTCCCCGCCCGTGCCGAGGTCGATATTCAGGAGGTGACCAGCCCCGGCGGCATCACCGCTTGGCTGGTCGAGGAACACTCGATCCCCTTCGTGGCACTGGAAATCCGTTTCCGTGGCGGCGCGTCTCTCGATGCCCCCGGCAAACGCGGCGCGATCAACCTGATGACCGGCCTCTTGGAAGAAGGGGCAGGCGAGATGGACGCCCGCGCCTTCAGCCGCGCGACCGAAGCGCTGGCCACGAACCTCAGCTTTGATGTCTCTGACGATGCGCTTTCCGTGTCCGCACGTTTCCTGACCGAGAACCGCGCGCCCTCAATCGACCTTCTGCGCGTGGCCCTTCAGGAGCCGCGTTTCGACGAAGACGCCATTGAGCGGGTGCGCGGCCAAGTGATTTCGAACATCCAGTCGAACCAGAAAGACCCCAACAAAATCGCCCAACAGACCTTTGACCGGATCGCCTTTGGGGATCACCCCTATGGCAGTTCGCTCAATGGTACGCTGGAAAGCGTCGCCGGCCTGACGCGTGACGATCTGCTCGCGGCGCATCGCGCGGTGCTGGCGCGGGACCGCATCATCGTTGGCGCGGTGGGCGACATTACGCCCGAGGAGTTGGGCCAGATGCTCGACAAGCTGTTGGGGGGGCTGCCCGCCGAAGGCGCGCCGATGCCGCCCCGGGCCGAGGTCGATATCCCCAGCGGCACCACTGTGGTCGATTTCGCCACGCCGCAATCCGTCGCGCTCTTTGGTCAGCCCGGCCTCGCGCAGGACGATCCCGATTGGTTCACCGCGACGGTGCTGAACCACGTCCTTGGCGGCGGCGGTTTCGAATCCCGGCTGATGACCGAGGTGCGCGAGAAACGTGGCCTGACCTACGGCGTCTATTCCTACCTCGCCCCGCGTGATCTGGCCGAGACCTATCTCGGCTCCGTCAGCTCGTCCAATGACCGCATCGCCGAAGCGATCGAGGTGATCCGCGCCGAATGGGCCAAGGCCGCTGCCGAAGGCATCACGCAAGAGGAACTGGACGCCGCCAAGACCTATATCACCGGCGCCTATCCGCTGCGCTTCGATGGGAACACGCCCATTGCCAACATCCTCGTCGGCATGCAGATGCTGGGCCTGCCGACCGACTATATCGCCACCCGCAACGACAGGGTTGAGGCGGTCACGCTCGAAGACGTCAAACGCGTCGCCGCTGAGTTGCTGGAGCCCGAAAACCTGCATTTCGTTGTCGTCGGCCAGCCCGAAGGGCTAGAGGTCGCAGACACAGCGCAGGAATGAAAAAAAAGCGCCGCTCCCGACAGGGGGGCGGCGCTTCTGCATAGGCCGGGCGGTGGGCGTTATTCGCCGTAGGGCACCCAGATATTCTTGACCTCGGTCGCGGCCTGCAGGAAGTCGCGCCCCGCGCCCTCGGCCCCGAACCAATCCCGCGCCATGCCGTGGTTGACCCAGCTGCGTTTGATGTTGCTCGCGGCCCCTTTCTCCACAATGCCGGAAAGCGCCGCGGCGCCGAAGGACCAGACCGCATCCACATCCATATGACGCGCCATCGCCTCGGCCAAATCCGCCTGCGGGCCGGTCAGGATATTCACCACGCCCGCGGGCACGTCCGATGTCTCAAGCACCTGAACGAAGTCCGTCGCCGCCAGCGGGAAGGGGTCGGAAGCTGAAAGGATCACCCGGTTGCCCATGGCGATGGCGGGGGCCATGCAAGAGATCAGCCCCAGCAAAGGCGCCTCGGCAGGGCAAAGCGCGCCGATCACACCCACGGGTTCCTTCATCGCCAGCGCCACGCCACGGATCGGCACCCCGTGCACCTGACCATCGTATTTGTCGGCCCAAGCGGCATAGGTGAAAAGCCGGTCAATGGCCGCATCGACCTCCCGACGGCCCGTCTTCGTACCCTGCATCGCATCCAGACGTGCGGCGAATTCATCGCCGCGTGCGGAAAGGTTCTCGGCAATGTAGTACAGGATCTGCGCCCGCAGATGGCCGGTGGTTTTCGACCAGCCCTTCGCCGCATGCGCCGCCTCGACAGCATTGCGCAGGTCCTTGCGGTTGGCGAGGCTCACATGCCCCAACAGCCCGCCCGACTTGCCCCAAACCGGCGCCGAATAGCCGCCATCGGGCCGCGCCTGTTTGCCACCAATATAAAGCTTCGCGGTCCGGTCGATCCCATCCTCCGGCGCACCCTCACCTGAGAAGGCTTCGATCTCCTTCAAAGGCTTCCGCGCCGTCTTGGGCTTGGTATAGCCCGCCAGACCTTCCCAACCGCCCTCGCGGCCAAAGCCGCTTTCGCGCTTGCCGCCGAACCCGGCTGCGGCATCCATCATATTGGTGCCGTTGACCCAGACGATCCCGGTCTCAAGCTTTGGCGCGATGTCGAGGGCGAGGTTCACATTCTCGGTCCAAACCGTCGCCGCCAGACCGTAGCGCGTGTTATTGGCCAGCTGCACCGCCTCGCTGGGCGTGCGGAAGGTGGTGGAGACCAGCACAGGCCCGAAAATCTCTTCCTGCATCAGCCGATCCGCCGGGTTCAGCCCGGTGATCAGGGTGGGCGGATAGAAACAGCCGTTCTCCGGCATCGCCCCCGGTGCCACGAAACGCTCACCGGCGGTATTGGCCTCGACCATCTCGCTCACGCGCTTGTATTGCACCGGGTCGACCAGCGCGCCCACGTCAATGCTCTTGTCCAAGGGATCGCCGACGCGCAGCTTCTCCATCCGCGCGCGCAGCTTGGCATAAAACCGATCCGCGACCGGCTCATGCACCAGCAAGCGCGACCCGGCACAGCAGACCTGCCCCTGATTGAACCAGATCGCATCAACCAGCCCTTCGACGGCGCTATCCAGATCGGCATCGTCGAAAACGATGTAAGGCGATTTGCCACCCAACTCCAAGGTCAGCGCCTTGCCGGACCCCGCCGTCGCCTCGCGAATGCGGCGGCCAACGGCGGTGGAACCGGTAAAGGCGATCTTGTCGATATCCTCATGTCCGACGATCATCTCGCCTACGGTGCCATCGCCCGTCACGATATTGACCACACCCTTGGGCAGCCCGGCCTGGCGGCAGATATCGGCAAACAAAAGCGCGGTGAGCGAAGTGTATTCCGCAGGTTTCAATACCACGGTATTGCCCATCGCCAGCGCGGGCGCGATCTTCCACGCCAGCATCAGGAGGGGGAAGTTCCACGGGATGATCTGCCCGCAAACCCCAAGCGCCTGCGCATCGGGCAGTTCGCTCTCCATCAACTGCGCCATGCCCGCGTGATAATAGAAATGCCGCTGCGCCAAGGGCACGTCGATATCGCGCGCCTCACGAATGGGCTTGCCGTTGTCCAAGACCTCCAAAACCGCAAACAACCGCGCGTGTTTCTGCAGCAGGCGCGCCAGCGCATAGATACGCCGCGCCCGGCCATGGCCGCCCAGCTTCTCCCACTTGGGCTGCGCCTTGCGCGCCGCCTTCACGGCGGCATCCACATCGCCCTGCGACGCCTGCGTGAGACTGGCCAAGACCTCACCCGTCGCCGGGTTCGTGCTGTCAAACCCCGCCCCCGGCGCGGTGAAGGCGCCATCGATGAAATGGCCAAACCGCCCGCCCTGATCGACGATCCACGCCAGCGCATCTGCCGCCGATTCCGGGGCTGGCCCGTATTCCATGCTTTCGAATATGTCGGACACGCTCATGCCTTCATCCTTTTCCAAATACCTTCCCGCAGCCTGCAACGGGCTCAGGCGGTCGCGTGGCGGTAAGCCGCCGAATAATTGCCGGTCACATGATGCTCCAACTGCCGCTCGATATCGCCCAAGAGCGAGGACGCCCCAAAGCGGAACAGGTCAGGCTGCAACCAACGGTCGCCCAACTCTTCCTTCATCAGCGCCAGATAGGTGATCGCATCCTTGGCCTTCGAGATGCCGCCCGCGGGCTTGTAGCCCACGCGCACGCCGGTGCGCGCGTAATACTCGCGGATCGCGCGGATCATGACGAGGCTCACGGGCAGGGTGGCGTTCACGCTTTCCTTGCCGGTCGAGGTCTTGATGAAATCGGCCCCGGCCATCATGCAAACCAGCGACGCGCGGGCCACATTGCGCAGCGATCCCAATTCGCCGGTGGCGAGGATCGCCTTCACATGGGCCTCGCCGCAGGCTTCGCGAAAGGCGCGCATTTCATCGTAAAGCGCCTGCCAGTCGCCCGAGAGCACGTGACGGCGCGAGATCACGATGTCGATCTCACTCGCACCGGCCTCAACACTCATCTCGATCTCGCGAATGCGCAGTTCCAAGGGCGACAGCCCTGCCGGGAACCCGGTTGAGACGGCGGCGATGGGAATGTTCGTCCCCTCCAGCGCGCGCCGCGCGGCGGGGATCATCTCGTGATAGACGCAGACCGCGCCGGTGGTGATCGGCGCCATGCCAAGCGCGTTGAGCAGATCGGGCGCAATCGGTTGCCGCGCCTTGGCGCAAAGCCGCTCGACCCGGCGCGCGGTATCGTCGCCCGAAAGGGTCGTCAGGTCGATACAGGTCACCGCGCGCAGCAGCCACGCGGCTTGGTGGTCCTTTTTCAGCGAACGGCGGGCGGGCAGGGCGGCGGCGCGGCGTTCGATCGCCGAGGTGTTCGCCTGCACCGAGCGCAGCCAATCCATATCAAGCGGCATCGGTTCGACGCGGGGTTCGGTGACCTGGGGCAGATGGCCCGGCGCGTCGGTCTCTGTCTCACGGTGCTGCGGGGTCGTCTGGGTGGCCATCGGGGTCTCTCCGGTTTGGTCAGGCGCGCAAAATGGCATGGTGCAGGGGCCAAAGCAAGCGACGCTAACCTCGCGTCACCGGCCGAATGCCTGGAAAACAGGCGAAATGTGGAAATTGTTAATGAGAACGATTCTCAACTGTTGACTTAATTGAGAATCGTTCTCACTAATACCCCCATGACACATGCATCTGATCCCTTTCGCCCGTCCCGCCGCACCGCTTTGATCGGCAGCCTGAGCGCATTTGCCCTGCTCGGGGCCGCGCCCGCTGCCTTTGCCGCGCCAAAGCTCAACGTCGTTGCGACCACCGGCATGATCGCTGACGCCGCCCGGCGGATCGGTGGCGATCTGGTCGAGGTCCGCTCGCTCATGGGGTCGGGCGTCGATCCGCACAGCTACCGCCAGACGCGCAGCGACATCGTGGCGCTGACCCGGGCCGATCTCGTGCTCTGGCACGGCCTTTACCTTGAAGCGCAGATGGAGCGGTTCTTTGAGGATCTGGGCCGCAAACGCGCCGTGATCGCCGTGGCCGAAGCCCTGCCCAAGGAGGGGCTGCTTAGCCACCCGGATTACGAGGGCCGCTATGACCCGCATGTCTGGATGGACCCCAACACATGGACCGCCGTGGTGGATGAGGTGACCCGCGCGCTGAGTGAAGCACATCCGGCGGGGGCCGAGACCTTTGCCACGAATGCCAAGACCTACCGCGCGGAACTGGACCAACTCGCCGCCTATGCCGCCGAGACCGTGGCGCAGGTGCCCGAAGGCCAGCGCGTCTTGGTCACGGCGCACGATGCTTTCAGCTACTTCGGGCGCGCCTTTGGCTTCGAAGTGATCGGCATTCAAGGCATCTCGACCAACAGCGAGGCGGGGCTCAACCGCATCTCTTCGCTGGTTGATGAGCTTGTTGAACGCGAGATCGGCGCGGTTTTCGTCGAAACTTCGGTGTCCGACCGTAACATGCGCGCACTGGTCGAGGGGGCTGCGGCGCGCGGTCATGAGGTCGTGATCGGCGGGTCGCTCTATAGTGACGCCATGGGGGAACCGGGCAGCTATGAGGGCACTTATATCGGTATGATCGATCACAACGTCACCACCATCGCCCGCGCGCTCGGCGCGCCGGTCGATGCGGGCGGGATGAGCGGCAAGCTGGCACAGGGAAGCTGATCCATGACACTCGAACTCGCCAGCACGCGTGACACCGCGCCGACCGCCCGCGCCGACAGCCCGCTCGCCCTGCGCGGGATGACCGTTTCCTACGGGCAGAAGCCTGCGGTCTTTTCGGTGGATATGACCGTCGCGCCGGGCAAGATGACGGCGATCATCGGGCCGAACGGGGCGGGGAAATCGACGCTGCTCAAGGCCGCTTTGGGCATCCTTACCCCGCTGGCGGGCACCGCCACCGTCTATGGCAAGCCGGTGGCCGAACAGCGCCACCGCATCGCCTATGTGCCGCAGCGCGCGAGCGTGGATTGGGACTTCCCGACCCGCGTGATCGACGTGGTGTTGATGGGGCTTTACCCGCAACTGGGCCTTTTGGGCCGCATCCGCCCCGTGCACCGCGCCCGCGCCGCCGATTGTCTGGCCCGCGTCGGGATGGAGGATTTCGCCACCCGCCAGATCGGCCAACTCTCGGGCGGCCAGCAGCAGCGGGTTTTCCTTGCGCGGGCCTTGGCGCAGGATGCAGACCTTTACCTGCTCGACGAACCCTTTGCCGGGGTCGATGCGGCGACGGAAAAGGCGATCATCGCGGTGCTGAAATCGCTGCGGGATGCGGGCAAGACGGTCGTCGCCGTGCATCATGATCTGTCCACGGTGCCTGAGTATTTCGACAATGTCTTCCTGATCAACACCCACCGCGTGGCCGAGGGCAGCGTCGCGGAGGTTTTCAAGTCCAACCACCTGCAAGACGCCTATGGCGGGCGTTTGGCGGGCGCGCAGATGGATGCCTTGCAACTGTCATGATCTGGGACGCGCTGACACTGCAACTGGGCTATAATGCCACGCTGGTGACGCTGGGGGCCACGCTTTTGGGCATGGCGGCAGGCGTTGGTGGCACCTTCTTGTTTCTGCGCAAACGGGCGTTGGTGAGCGATGCAATTTCGCATGCGACACTGCCCGGCGTGGCGCTGGCCTTCATGGTGATGGTCGCTTTGGGCGGCGATGGGCGCAACCTGATCGGCCTGCTATTGGGGGCCGCGCTGTCGGCGGGGGTGGGGCTGCTCTTGGTCTCATGGCTCAGCAACCGCACGCGATTGGCCGAGGATGCGGCGATTGGCTCGGTCCTGTCGGTTTTCTTTGGCCTTGGCATCGTGCTGCTCACGGTGATCCAGACCATGAGCGCGGGGCGTCAGGCGGGGCTAGAGGATTTCCTTTTGGGCTCCACCGCCGGGATGCTGCGCAGCGATGCGCTGATCATCGCCGTCGCGGCGGCGCTGACGCTGGCGCTGGTGCTGCTCTTGCGCCGCCCGCTGACGCTGGCCTCTTTCGATCCCGAATATGGCACCGCCATCGGGCAGAACGTGCCGCGCACGGATCTGGCGATGATGGGGCTGGTGCTGGCCGTGACGGTGGTTGGGCTCAAGATCGTGGGGCTGATCCTGATCGTGGCGCTGCTGATCATCCCGCCCGTCACCGCGCGTTTCTGGAGCGAGCGAACCGACCATGTGGTGCTGATCTCGGGCGCGCTCGGCGGCATCGCGGCCTATATCGGCGCGGCGCTGTCGGCGGCGCAGCCGAACCTGCCGACGGGGCCGATCATCGTTCTGGTGGGCTTCGCGCTCTTTGCGCTGTCGCTGCTGCTGGCACCGGGGCGCGGGGCGCTGTCGGCGCTACTGCGGCATCGGCGCTATCAGCGTCGGGTCCATCTGCGGCAGGGGCTCTTGGCCTTGGCCCATGGGCAGCCGATCTATGAACAACTCACCCTGCGCCTGCTGCGGGCCGAAGGCTATGCGCTGCCCGATGGGGTCGCCACCAAGGCGGGCCGGGGCCGCGCGGCCAAGGCGCTGCGCGATGAAACCCGCTGGCAACTGATCCGCCGCGATCCGGCTTACGAGGCGGCGGCCCAGCAATATGACGGTCTGACCCCCATCGAGACGGTGCTGACCGCCGACCAAATCCGCGAAATCGACAGCCGCATCGACATGCGCGGCGGGGTGATGGCATGAACGGTTCCGAATTCGTCCCCCTGTCCTTGGTGCCGATGCTGACGGGCATCTTCGTGGCGGTGGCCTGCGCCTTGCCGGGGAACTTCCTTGTGCTGCGCCGCCAAGCGTTGATCGGCGATGCAATCAGCCATGTGGTGCTGCCGGGGATCGTCGTGGCGTTCCTGCTGACCGGTGTGGTCAGCACTTGGCCGATGCTGTTGGGCGCGGCGGGGGCGGCACTGGTCGCCGTGCTGGCCATCGAAGGCGTGCGGCGTTTGGGCAAGATCGAATCCGGCGCGGCCATGGGCGTGGTCTTTACCGCGATGTTCGCGGGCGGCGTGCTGCTGCTGGAACAATCCGACACCAGCAATGTGCATCTCGATGTGGAACATGCGCTTTATGGCAATCTCGAAAGCCTGATCTGGCTGGATGCGACCGGCTGGGGGTCGCTGCTCGACCCCGAGGCGCTGGCGACCATCCCGGTGGAACTGCCGCGCATGGCGGTCACGTTTCTTTTCGTTGCACTTTTCACGGCGGTGTTCTGGCGACCGCTCAAGATCAGCACCTTCGACGAAGGCTTTGCCCGCACCATCGGGATGAAGACCGGGCCATTGGGCCTTGGGCTGGTGATCGTTGCTGCCATTGCCGCCGTGGCCGCCTTTGACGCGGTGGGCAGCATCATCGTGATCGCCATGTTCATCTGCCCGCCCGCTGCGGCGCGGATGATGACCAATCGGCTGGAACACCAGATCGCATGGTCGGTGGGTTTTGCCACCGTGGCCGCGATTTTGGGCTATGTCTTGGCAGGTTACGGGCCGCTGTGGATCGGGCTGCGGGATTCGGTCTCGGCGGCGGGGATGATCGCGACCGTCTCAGGGCTGATCCTTGGCGCCGCGGCAGTGATGGGGCCGCATCGGCATAGAGGTGCCGCCGCGCCCACCGCTTAATCGAATCGCAACGATTCGTTTTATCGGCGACTGATTCGCTTTTGCTTTGACCTGTGATTCGTCCTGCGTCTATACAAGTGGCAAGCTCCGCCGGAGACGAGTTGTACCCGGGTCGCCCGCCGCTCTGATAAGACCGGAATAACAAAAGCACCAGTGCGCCGAGTAGCCGACCCAGCAGCGGATCGCCCCACCTTTGGCGGCGGTCCGCTGACTTTGCCCAGAACCTCTGATACCCGGCCCTCATAGACGCATTCACATCTGGCAGAATCAAAAGCCGCCATGCTAGGTCTTGCGGTATGCCCAGCCCGACCCCCAATATAAGCGAAGTTCGCCCCGTCATCCGTCAATTGGACGATTCCGCGATCAACCGCATCGCCGCGGGCGAGGTGGTCGAACGGCCCGCCTCGGCGGTCAAGGAATTGGTCGAGAACGCCATCGACGCGGGCGCGCGGCGCATCACCGTGGAATATGCAGATGGCGGCAAGACGATGATCCGCGTGACGGATGATGGCTGCGGCATCGCGCCCGAAGATTTGCCGCTGGCCCTGTCGCGTCATGCGACCTCCAAAATCGACGGCTCTGACCTGCTGGATATCCACACCTTCGGCTTTCGCGGCGAGGCGCTGCCGTCGCTCGGTGCTGTCGGGCGGCTCACAATAACCAGCCGCGCGGCCGGGTTCGACGGGGCCGAGATCACCGTCGACGGGGGCCGCATGGGCGAGGTGCGCCCGGCGGCGTTGAACGGCGGCACCATCGTCACCCTGCGCGATCTGTTCTTCGCCACGCCCGCACGGCTCAAATTCCTGCGCACCGACCGGGCCGAGGCGCAGGCGATCGGCGATGTCATCAAACGGCTCGCCATGGCCGAGCCTTTCGTGCGTTTCGTGCTGCGCGATGTCTCGGGTGACGGTAAGGGCCGCGATGTGTTCCGCGCCGAGGCCGAGCAGGGCGATCTTTTCGATGCACTGCATGGCCGTCTGGCGCAGGTGCTGGGCCGGGAGTTTGCCGAGAATGCCCTGCCCATTAACGCCATGCGCGAGGGGCTGCATCTGACCGGTTTCGCTGCTCTGCCGACCTATTCGCGCGGCTCTGCCGTGGCGCAATATCTCTTCGTGAATGGCCGCCCGGTGCGGGACAAGCTGCTGACGGGCGCGCTGCGCGGCGCCTATTTCGATTTCCTCAGCCGCGACCGTCACCCCGCGGCGGCGCTTTTCGTGGAATGCCCGCCGACGCTGGTCGATGTGAACGTGCATCCCGCGAAATCCGAAGTGCGCTTTCGCGATCCGGGGTTGGCGCGGGGGCTGATCGTCTCGGCCCTCCGCCACGCGCTGGCCGAGGCCGGACACCGTGCCTCGACCACCGTGGCGCAGGCGACCCTGGGCGCGATGCAGCCCGAGCCGCAGGGCGCGCGGGTCTACCAGATGGACCGCGCGGGCAGGGACCGCCCCAGCCCCGCCGCACGAGAGGCCGCCTATCAGGCGCAGGCCCCCGGTTTTGCCGAGACCGCAGGCGTTTGGGGCCGGGTGGAGGGCACGCCGCTGCCCGAGACCCCCGCGTCGAGCCACGCCGCCGCCCCCGAAGCGGAAGAGGCCGCGCCCGCCCCCGATTACCCGCTTGGCACCGCGCGGGGGCAGGTGCACGAAAATTACATCATCGCCCAGACCGCCAATGGCATGGTCATCGTCGATCAGCACGCGGCGCATGAGCGGCTGGTCTATGAGAAACTCAAGCGCCAGATGAACGAGAACGGCGTCGCGGCCCAAGCGCTGCTGATCCCCGAAATCGTCGAACTGTCCGCCAATGACTGCGCGCGCCTGCTGGAACTGGCGGAGGAGCTTGCGCAACTCGGCCTTGGCATCGAAGCCTTCGGCGGCAGCGCCATCGCGGTGCGCGAGACGCCTGCGATCCTCGGCACCGTGAACGCCCGTGCGCTGATCCTCGACGTGCTTGATGAATTGGCCGAGGGCGAGAGCAGCAACATCGTTCAGGCCAAGATCGAAGCGATCCTGAGCCGGGTCGCTTGTCATGGCTCGATCCGCTCGGGCCGCTGGATGCGCGCCGAAGAGATGAACGCGCTCTTGCGCGAGATGGAGGCGACGCCGCATTCGGGCCAGTGCAACCACGGGCGGCCCACCTATGTTGAACTCAAACTCGCCGACATCGAACGGCTGTTCGGGCGCACTTGATGGAGCTTGCCGGCACGACCCTGACCCTTTCCGACCCTGTGACGCTCTTGGCCTTTGCGGGCGCGGGGCTGCTGTTGCTCATCGTCATCCTGCTGATCATGGCGGTCCGCGCCGCGGGCCGTTCGGCGCGTGTGGCCGCCCCCTTGGCGCAGCAGATGCGCGTGCTTGGCGGCCATGTGCAGCAGTTGGGGCAGGGGCAGGAGCAGCTGCGCGGCGGGCTGCAAATGGTCTCGGACACGCAAAGCAATACCCAAGCGCAGATGATGCAGACGATGGAAGCGCGGCTGGCCTATGTGCAGCAGCAGATGCAGGACCGTCTGGCCGACAACGCCGCCCGCTCGGCCCGTTCGCTGGCCGAGATGCAGCAGCGCATGACCGAGACGCTGCACGGCTCGTCCAAACGCACCACCTCCAGCCTTGCGCAGTTGCAGGAGCGGCTCGCCTCCATCGACAAGGCGCAGGACAATATCACCAAACTGTCGGGCGACGTGCTGTCGCTGCAAGACATCCTGAGCAACAAGCAAACGCGCGGTTCCTTTGGTGAAATCCAGTTGCGGGATATCGTGTCGAAAGCGCTGCCCTCGGACAGCTATTCGCTGCAAGCCACGCTCAGCAACGGCAAGCGGCCCGATTGCCTGATCCATCTCCCCAATCCTCCGGGCCCGATCGTGATCGACAGTAAATTCCCGCTGGAGGCCTATGAGGCCCTGCGCCGCGCCAAGACCGAAGCCGAGACCCGCGCCGCCGCCCAACAGATGAAGACCGCCGTGCGGGTGCACCTCAATGCCATCGCCGACAAATATATTCTGGAGGGGGAGACGGCGGAAGGCGCCTTGATGTTCCTGCCCTCCGAGGCGGTCTATGCCGAGTTGCACGCGAATTTTTCCGAACTCGTGCGCGAAGGCTTTGAGAAACGCGTCTGGATCGTCAGCCCGACCACCTGCATGGCCACGCTCAATACCATGCGCGCGATCCTGAAGGACGCGCGGATGCGCGAACAGGCAGGCGCGATCCGCAAGGAGTTGGGCAATCTGAACAAGGATGTCGAGCGTCTGGCGATGCGTGTCGGCAACCTCGACCGGCATTTCACCCAAGCGCGGCGGGACGTGGAAGAAATCAAAGTCAGCAGCGAAAAAGCCGCCAAACGCGCGGGGCGCTTGCATAATTTCGACTTCGAAGAACTGGCAGAAGCCAAAACCGAGGCTATTGTTCCCCTAAGGACACCCGAAGGGAACGGCTGAATGAACGACGTGGACATTACCGGAATGACGCTGGAGGCGATGCAGACGCGGGCCGCCGCGTTGCGCAGCGATATCTTGCAAACACCGGTGGTGACGCTGTCTTCTCCCATGGTCGACGAGGTGCTGGGCGGCGCGCGGGTCGCGCTCAAGCTGGAGTGTTTTCAGCATACCGGCACCTTCAAGGCCCGCGGCGCGCTGTCGGTGGCGCGACAGCTTGACGATGACACCCGCGGGCGCGGGATCACCGCGGCCAGCGCGGGCAACCACGCCATCGCCGCAGGCTGGGCTGCGGCCAAGCTTGGCATCAGCGCCAAGGTGGTGATGCAGGACAACGCCAACCCTTTTCGCGTCGCCCTCGCCCGTGCCACCGGGGCCGAGGTCATCCTGAAACCCGCCGGGCAAGAGACCTTTGCCGAGGCCGAGCGACTGGTGCGCGAAGAGGGGCGGTTCTTTATCCATCCTTTCGAGGGGTTGCACACCTCGCTCGGCACCGCCGGGGTGGGGCTGGAACTGATGGCGCAGGTGGCGGATTTGGACGCGGTCGTCGTCTCTGTCGGCGGTGGCGGGTTGATCAGCGGTGTCGCCGCCGCGGTCAAGGCGGTCAACCCCGCTTGTCGGGTCTATGGCGTGGAGCCCGAGGGCGCCGACAGCATGTCGCAAAGCCTCGCCTCCGGCGCGCCGGTGACCATCCCTCAGGTTAACACAATCGCCGACAGCCTTGGGCCGCCGATGGCGCTGCCTTTCGGCCATGCGCTCTGCGCGGTCTATGTCGATGATGTGGTCACGGTCAGCGACGATGCGATCTGCGCCGGGATGGTGGTGCTGCAACAGGCGGCGAAACTGGCGGTGGAACCTGCCGCCGGGGCCGCGATGGCGGGCGCGCTCGGCCCCCTGCGCGGGCAATTGGCCGGGCGGCGCGTCGGCGTGATCGTCTGCGGGGCCAATATCGACACCGACAGCTATTTGGGCCAGCTCAGCCGCGGGCAAGCGGCGCTCGACAGCCTGCTGTCCTAGTGCCCTCCAAGGGGCTTTGCACGCGGTCGCGGTGCTGCGTGCATTCTTCCAAGAAAATCTATCGGGCGCTGCAACTTTAACTCCCCTTTACCCGTGGGTGCCCCATATCCAAAGTTCCGGACTAAAGCAGGACGCCTATGCCTTTTGAAGCTCTGAACGACAGTACCCTCCCTCAACAGCCGCTTGGGCGGCGTGTTGCCGTGATCGGCGGCGGGATTTCCGGCATGGGGGCAGCGCATATGCTGGCATCTGCGGACCGCGTCACCCTCTATGAGGCGGGGGCCAAGATCGGCGGCCATGCGCGGACGGTGATCGCGGGCAAGAATGGCGATCAGCCGGTCGATACCGGGTTCATCGTGTTCAACTATGCCAACTACCCGCATCTTGCGGCGCTCTTTGCGGAGTTGGACGTGCCGGTCGTGCCCTCGAACATGAGCTTTGGCGCGTCGATTGATGGCGGGCGGCTGGAATATGCACTGACCAATTTCAACGCGATCTTCGCCCAGAAACGCAATATGTTCAGCCCGCCTTTCCTGCGGATGCTGAGGGACATTCTGCATTTCAACAAGAACGCGCTGGCCGTGTCGCGCGACCCGTCGATGACCATCGCAGAGTTTCTCGACCAGCTGGGCACCGGGCCATATTTCCGCGACTTCTACCTGTCGCCCCTGTCGGGCGCGATCTGGTCCACGCCGGCGGAAAGGATCATGGATTTCCCCGCCCATGCCATGGTCAATTTCTTCGAGAACCACGCGCTGTTGAACTATTCCGGCCAGCATCAGTGGTACACGGTCAAAGGCGGCTCGCGCCAATATGTCGACCGGTTGGAGAGTGCGCTGCGCGCCAAAGGTGTCGACCTGCGCACCGACAGCCCCGTGCAGGCGGTGCGCCGCACGGCGCAGGGGGCCGAGGTCCGCGCCTATGGCGGGGAGTGGGAGGCCTTCGACGAGGTGATTTTTGCCGCCCATTCCGACGACACGCTGGCGATGCTTTCCGATCCGACGGAGGCCGAGCAGCGCGCCCTCGGCGCCATCCGCTACCAGCCCAATGACATCGTGCTGCACGCTGATGCCAATATCATGCCCAAGCGGCGCTCCACTTGGGCGTCATGGGTCTATACCGAGGATCGTGAGCAGAAGTCCGACCGGATCGACCTGACCTACTGGATGAACTCGCTGCAACCGATCCCGCAGGACGATCCGCATTTTGTCACGCTCAACACCAAACGCACCATCCGCGAGGAGTTGATCTATGACCAAGTGACCCTGCGCCACCCGGTCTATGACCTTGCCGCCTTGGCCGCGCAGGACGAGGTGCGCGCCTTTAACGGCAGCCATAACACATGGTTCTGCGGGGCGTGGCTGCGCAATGGTTTCCACGAAGACGGGCTGGCCAGCGCGGTGGATGTGGTCGAGCGGATGCAAGCCGCGCGGGTGGCGCCTTTGGCGGCGGAGTGACGGCGCAGGTCGATCATATCCGCGGCCAGACCTTCCATGGCCGCAAGGGCGCGGTCGAGAACCGTTTCCGCTATTCGGTCGACTATGTGATCTGCGACGCCGAGGCCGAGGCGTTAAGGACGCCCGCGCTTTTCGCCCGCAATGGTGCGAATGTGACCAGCCTGCACGACAGCGACCACGGCGGCGCGCCGGGGCAGGGGCGCGGCGCCCCTTGGGTACGCGAGGTTTTGGCGGCGCATGACATCTCCGGGGTCGCGCGGATCGAACTTTTGGCGCAGCCGAGGGTGCTGGGCCATGTCTTTAACCCGGTCAGCTTTTGGCTCTGCCGTCGGGCGGATGATGCGCTGATTGCCGTGATTGCCGAGGTCACGAATACCTATGGTGACCGGCATTCCTATCTCTGCCACCACCCCGATCTGCGCCCCATCGCGCCCGAGGATCGCTTGCGGGCCGCGAAGCTCATGCATGTCTCGCCCTTTCAGGACATCTCGGGCGGCTATGTCTTTCGCTTTGACATCAGCGCTGAGCGGATCGGCATCTGGATCGATTTCTCGGATGGGGGGAACGGGTTGATCGCCACCTTGACCGGGCCGCGTGCGCCGCTGACGAATGGCCGTATCCTCTGGTCGCTGCTGCGCCGCCCCTTTGGGGCGCGGCGGGTGCTGGCGTTGATCCACTGGCAGGCGCTGAAGCTCTGCCTCAAGGGGGCCGGGTTCCGCAACCGCCCCGAGGCACCGCAGGTCGAGGTTTCCCGTGATGCGGCCCATGGCGCGGGCGGGCGATGAGGGCGCGCGCGGCCCGGCTGCCCGCCTATGCGCTTTTCGCCGCATTGCTCGCCGCGGCGGGGCTGCCAATCTACATTCACGCGCCGAAGTTCTATGTCGATGAATACGGGGTATCGCTGACGGCGCTTGGTTCTGTGCTTTTTGGATTGCGGTTGTTGGACGTGGTGCAAGACCCCGCGCTCGGATGGCTGGCCCAAGCGCTGCGCCACAAACGCGGGCTGGCGGTGACGGGGGCGGGGGCGGTGATGGCGCTGGCGATGCTAGGGCTTTTCGCGGTGCCCGCGCCGATGGCGCCCGTGCTGTGGTTTGCCCTGATGCTGACGCTGGTCTTCTCGGCCTTCAGCTTTCTGACCATCTGTTTCTATGCCCAAGGGGTGGCCAAGGCCGACAGCCTGCCGGGGGCCGGGCATCTGACCCTCGCGCGCTGGCGCGAGACCGGGGCGCTTTTGGGCGTCTGTCTCGCCTCGGTCGCGCCCCTGCTGCTGGGCTTGGCGCTGGACCGGCCCTTTGCCGGTTTCGCGGTGGGCTTCGCGGTTCTAGCGCTCTGGGCCGTGGTCGCGATGCGCAAGGAGTGGCGGGCGGCAGAGCTGCCGGGCGCGAGCGGTTTCGGCACCGTCTTGCGCGACGGGCTGGCGCGGCGGCTGTTGCTGATCGCCTTGGTCAATGCCGCCCCGGTGGCCGTGACCTCGACCCTGTTTCTCTTCTATGTCGAACTGGCGCTTGAGGCACCGGGATGGGAGGGGCCGCTCTTGCTGCTGTTTTTCATCGCGGCGGCGGCGGCAGCACCGCTTTGGGGGATGCTGGCCGAACGCCACGGCCCGCGCCGGGTGCTCTTGGCGGCGATGGCCTTGGGCATCGCCGCTTTCGGCGGGGCGCTGTTTTTGGGTCCGGGGGATGTCGTGCTGTTCGCCTTGGTCTGTCTGGCTTCCGGCGCTGTCTTGGGGGCCGACCTGACCCTACTGCCTGCCATGTTCGCCAGCCGCATGGCGCAGATCTCTCCCTCGGCGGCCGAAGGCTTTGGCCTTTGGTCTTTCGTGTCCAAACTGACCTTGGCTTTCGCGGCGGCGGCCCTACTTCCCGCCTTAGAAGGCGCAGGGTTGCAGACCGCAACGGGAACCAGTTCCGATACATCCATCTCCCTGTTGATCTGGTTCTATGCCGGTGTACCTTGCGCCCTGAAATTGCTGGCGATCGCTCTTCTCGCCGGTGCAAAAGACGTGGAGACATCGTGACAGAGCCGCTGATCTTTATCGCTGTCGGGCTGGGCCTTGGTCTATTGCTCACCTTCCTGCGCCGCCGGTTGGGGGAGTTTCACGGGCAATCGCCCAGCGACTATGTGGATTCTTTCCCCGTCTTCGACCTGCGGTTGCATCTGCGCGATGAGATGATCTGCGAGGGCGTGATTTTCGGCCCCCTTGGTCGGGTCACCAGCAGTTTCACGGCCAAGTTCGACGTGTCTTGGGAGGGCGATGTCGCCACCGTGGCCGAGAGTTTTCGCTATAACGATGGCTCGCGTCAGCAGCGCGAGTGGACCGTGACACTGGGCGAGAATGGCCGTTTCACCAGCACCGCGCCGGATGTGATCGGGGTGGGGCAGGGCGTTCAGGCTGGTCCGACATTGCAGTTGCGCTATCGTATCCAACTGCCCGAGGAACTGGGCAGCCATGTGCTGAAAACCGTCGATTGGATGTATCTCACCCCCGATGGCACCATCGTCAATCGCAGCCAGTTTCGG
This sequence comes from Sulfitobacter sp. 15WGC, assembly GCF_005068605.1. Lineage (NCBI taxonomy): Bacteria > Pseudomonadati > Pseudomonadota > Alphaproteobacteria > Rhodobacterales > Roseobacteraceae > Sulfitobacter > Sulfitobacter sp. 15WGC. The sequence goes on from NZ_SZNL01000004.1 coordinate 196,740, forward strand.
AAGTTCGGGATCAAAGTAGCAGAATTGGTCGCCACCCTGCGACCGACGGAGGAAAGATGAAAGACTGGCAAGGCAAGACCTATTGGCTGGTGGGCGCGAGCGACGGGCTTGGCGCAGCATTGGCGCATCAGCTGAGCCGCACCGGGGCCGAGGTGATCCTCTCTGCCCGGTCCAAAGACAAGCTGACCGAACTCGCGCAGGCGCTGCCGGGGCGGGCACGGGTGCGGATCATGGATGTGACCGATGACGAAGACGTGGCGCAGGCGGCGAAGGATGTGGGGCCAATCGACGGGCTGGTCTATCTGGCGGGGGCCTATTGGCCCTTTGGCGCGCAGGATTGGGACGCGAAACATGGGGTGACCATGGCCGATGTGAACTTCACCGGCTTGATGCGCGTACTGGGGCAGGTGGTGCCGCAGATGGTGGCGCGGGATCACGGTCATATCGTCATCACCTCCAGCCTGACCGCCTATCGCGGGCTGCCCGGGTCAATCGGCTATACGGCCTCCAAGGCGGCGACGCTGTCGCTGGCGGAATGCATGCATGCCGATCTGCGCAAGACCGGCGTGCAGGTGCAGGCGATCAACCCGGGCTTTATCAAGACCCAGTTGACCGACAAGAACGATTTCAAAATGCCCTTTTTGATGGAGCCCGATGACGCCGCGCGCCGCGTCTTCGAGCATATGAACAGGGACAGTTTTAAACTGGACTTCCCTTACGGCTTCTCACTGCTGTTCCGTTTGGGGCGTTTCCTGCCGGATTGGCTGTACTACCGGTTCTTTTCCTGAAGGTCAGACCTCGGCGACATGCTGAGTGAACAGATCTCGCGCACGTTGCCAGACGGCATGATCCGTCTTTGGCAGCGCCTGTAGGGTCGGCAGCAACTGGCCCGCGAAATCCTCTGAGCTTTCGCGCGGCAGCATGGATGGCAGGTTGTCGATGGCCATGACATCCAGCGGCGGGGCGTCATGTACGCGCAGCGCTGGCTCCGCCCAAGTGGTCGCGCGGTCATAGACCTGCACCGGATTGAAGGCGCTGTCGGGGTCGCAGGCGATGTCGCCGATCACGCGCAGGGCGCGCTCGGCCTGAGGGGCATCGGGGCGGATAAAGGCGGGGGTGTCTGGCCCTGCGAGGATGCAGTTGAAGAAATAGGCGTGGTCGAGGATCTCGGGGAAGGGCCCGCCGTGGGCCGTCTCTGCCATGTCCCAACCGGTGACGGGGATGCCAAGTGCCGCGCAAAGATCGCTCGCCCCACGGCCCACCCGGCCTAAGGCCCCGATGACAAGCGCGCGGTCGCCGCTCGCGTCAACTTGGGCAAGCTCTTCGGTCAATGCGGCTTTCAGCGCTTCGGCGTTAGCGTAGGGCGCAACCGGGCCGCAGGTCTCTCCGCGCAGCTGCGCGATGCGGCATTTGACCGAGACGGCCGCTCCCGCGAAACCGGCCCAATAGCCAAAGGCGGCAACGCGGCGGCCAGTGTCATCGGTCAGGTACTCCAAATCCAGCAGCGTGCCGCCGCCCGCCTTGAACCGCTCCAGCAGTTTGCGGCCCGAGGATTGGCCCTTGTAGGCATGGCCGAACATGATGTGCGTATGCGGCAGGGGCGTGCCGTCTTCGGGCAGTTCCTTTAGGCCAAAGATCACCGCATCGCGCGGGGCGTCTGGCCAGCTATGGGCCGGAACGATCTCACAGCCCGCCTGCGCATAGGCGGCGGTGGGGATTACGCGGCTGTCGCTGTCTTCGACGCTCACCTTCATGCCGGGTGCGATCAGCGCGGCGGCCCCTTCGGGCGTCAGCCCCGTGCGGGTCTCATTGTCGCGCTGCTCGGCGCGGAGCCATAGGTGGGTCATGCCAAGAATCCTTTCGCGCGCATGGTCTTGACGCTGTCGCGGTCTTCCATCCGGGCGGCGAAGGCGTCGAGCCGTGGGTAGGCCGCACGGTCGACCCCGTCACCGGCCAGCCACCCCGAGACGACAAAGAGATAGGGATCGGCCAGCGACAGGGCATCGCCCGCCACGAAGTCACCCCTAAAGGCGTGGTTCTCGATATAGGCGGCGCAATCGGCCATGGTCTGCGGCACCTTGGCTTTCATATCGTCAAAGCTGGATTGCTGATCGGCCCAGCGGTGGCCGCGCATTTTATGCGCGTGGGCCACATGCATGGTCGAGGCGAGGTAGTACATTACCCCGCGCATATGGGCTGCGTGTTCAGGGTCGGCAGGGACCAGCCCCGCATCGGGCGCGCGGGCGGCGACATAGTCCAAAAGCGCGCCGGTCTCGGTCAGGGCGCTGCCCGCTTCGGTCACGAGGGTCGGCACCCGGCCCTTGGGGTTCAGCGCCAGATAGGGTGCTGCGGTCTGTTCGGCGCTGGCGAAATCGACCTTCACCGGCTCATAGGCCAGCCCCGCTTCTTCGAGGGCGATGGCAACGGCGACCGAGATCGTGCCGGGGGCGTAGTGAAGTTTCAGCATGGGTCAGCCTTTCGCGGGCGAGGGGTTACATATGCGTTTGTGCAAGGCGGCGGTCGGGCCGGTCAAGATGCGGCACGGCGTTGAACAGCACCGGCGACCAATGCCCGCCGATGGGAAAGAGCCGGTGCATCGACGTATGCATGATCGCCAGCGCCAGCCGCGCCATCGCCGGAATCCCCACGCCCATCGCCTGCGCCATCGCCAGAGAGATCAACCCGCCCGAGGTCACCACCAGCGCCGGGCCTTCGCCCTCGGCGATCTCGGCGAGGACGGATTGCACCCGCGTCTCGAAACTTTCATAGGTTTCTGGCGTATCGGCAAGCTTGCCCGCTTTCCAATAGTCAAAGACCTGCGGCAGGTGGTGCACGAACTCACCCTCGCGGGGGAAGGGCACCTTGTGCTGCTGCTCCATTAGATTGGCGAGGGTGAAATACGCCAGCTCGTTCAACCGTGCGTCGCGGATCGGCTCCAGCCCGGTGTTCATCCCCTCCGCCGTTTCGATATGACGGGTCAACGTGCCGGTATAGAGCCTTGTGTGGTAGGTCTCGCTCTGGCGCAGATGGTCGCCCAGCCACGCGGCTTGCTCATGGCCAAGCGGGCTGAGTTGGTCATAGCTCAGCTCGTCCTTGGCGGTGGAATTGGCTTGGCCGTGGCGGATCAGGGTAATGTGGGACATCAAATGGCTTTCACTGTTCGCCCAAGTGATAGGGCAGCTTGTCGGGCCATACAATGCAATGCGCCGCAATGCACTGGCGCGGCGTTTATCCGTGACGGGGTGTCGGGATTGGCCCCTGACAAGCGCCGGATTTTGCCTATAGTTTGGGCAATAGCCAAGGGGAGGGGGCAGCCATGGCCGAGAGGATCACATTCACGCTTGATGGGCAGACCGTCGAGGCCGAGGCCGGCATGACCATTTGGGAAGTGGCCAACGGTCGGGGTTTGAAAATCCCGCATCTGTGCCATAAACCCGCCCCCGGCTACCGCCCCGATGGCAATTGCCGCGCCTGTATGGTTGAGATCGAGGGTGAGCGCGTGCTGGCGGCGTCCTGCATCCGCGAACCTGCCGAGGGGATGGTCGTCACCACCAACAACGCGCGGGCCGAGAATGCCCGCAAGATGGTGATGGAACTGCTGCTGGCCGACCAACCCGCGCAGGACGTGGCGCATGACAAGTCGAGCCACATGCGCGAAATGGCGGCGCTGAATGGCGTAGAGGAAAGCCGTTTTCCGAAGTTGGAGCGTGACCGCGTGCCGCTTTTGGACGACAGCCATGTGGCGATGCGGGTCAATCTCGACGCCTGTATCCAGTGCAACCTTTGCGTTCGCGCTTGCCGTGAGGTGCAGGTCAACGACGTGATCGGCATGGCGGGACGCGGCCATGACGCCTATCCGGTCTTCGACATCGACGATCCCATGGGTGCCTCGACCTGCGTGGCCTGCGGCGAATGCGTGCAGGCCTGTCCCACCGGCGCGCTGATGCCCGCAAGCGTGGTCGACGAGGGGCAGGTCGGTGACTCTGCCGACTTTGACAAGGAGGTCGCCAGCGTCTGCCCCTTCTGCGGCGTCGGCTGCCAGATCTCGCTCAAGGTGAAGGACAACAAGGTCAAATATGTCGAAGGGATCAACGGCCCAGCGAACGAGGGACGGCTCTGCGTCAAGGGGCGCTTTGGTTTTGATTACATCCACCACGACCACCGCCTGATCAAGCCGCTGATCCGCCGCGACGACGCGCCCGCCAAGGGGCTGAACGTCGACCCCGGCAACTGGGGCGAGGTGTTCCGCGAGGCGACCTGGGACGAGGCGCTCGATTTTGCCGCCAAGGGCCTGAAAGGGCGCGGGCGCGAAGTGGCGGGTTTCGGCAGCGCCAAATGCACCAATGAGGAAGCCTATCTGTTCCAGAAGATGATCCGGCAGGGGTTTGGTCACAACAACGTCGATCACTGCACGCGGCTGTGCCATGCCTCCTCGGTCGCGGCGCTGATGGAGAATGTCGGGAGCGGCGCGGTCACCGCCACCTTCAACGAGATCGAGAATGCCGATGTGGCCATCGTGATCGGTGCCAACCCGGTGGAGAACCACCCCGTCGCTGCGACCTATTTCAAGCAGTTCACCAAACGCGGCGGCAAGCTCATCGTCATGGACCCGCGCGGGCAGGGCCTGCGCCGGTTTGCGTCGCATATGCTGCAATTCCGCCCCGGTACCGACGTGGCGATGCTGAACGCGATCATGCATGTGATCGTGGAGGAAGGTCTTTACGACGAACAATACATCAAAGCCTATACCGAGAACTGGGAGGCCGAGAAGGCGCATCTGAAGGTCTTCCCGCCCGAGGCCATGGCCGCCGTCTGCGGCATTGAGGCCGAGGTGCTGCGCGACGTGGCGCGGACCTTCGCCGGGGCCAAAGCGGGGATGATCTTCTGGGGCATGGGGGTGAGCCAGCACATCCACGGCACCGACAATTCGCGCTGCCTGATTTCGCTGGCGCTGATGACAGGCCATGTCGGCCGCCCCGGCACCGGGCTGCACCCCCTGCGCGGGCAGAACAACGTGCAGGGCGCCTCGGACGCGGGCCTCATCCCGATGTTCCTGCCCGACTACCAGCCCGTCGGCGACGACGGCGTGCGCTCGGCTTTCACGGAGGTTTGGGGCTCGGATGATTTCAGCGCCGAGAAGGGGCTGACGGTGACCGAGATCATGGACGCGGTGCACGAGGGCGAAATCAAGGCGATGTATGTGCTGGGCGAGAACCCGGCGATGTCGGACCCGGATGTCGATCACGCCCGCGCGGCGCTCGCGAAGCTCGACCATCTCGTGGTGCAGGATATCTTCCTGACGGAGACCGCGAATTATGCCGACGTGATCCTGCCCGCCTCTGCCTTTGCCGAGAAGTCCGGCACGGTGACCAACACCAACCGGCAGGTGCAGATGGGCCGCCCGGCGGTGACGCCGCCCGGAGAAGCGCGCGAGGATTGGTGGATCGAGGTGGAACTGGCCAAGCGGCTGGGGCTGGGCTGGAACTACACAAGCCCGGCGGAGGTCTTTGCCGAGATGAAGCGCAACATGGCCTCGCTCGACAATATCACATGGAACCGGCTGGCGCAGGAGAATGCGGTGACCTACCCGTCGCTCAGCGAAAACGATCCCGGGCAGGCCATTGTCTTTAGCGACGGGTTCCCCCGGCCCGAAGGCCGCGCCAAATTCACCCCCGCCGCGATCGTGGCCCCGGATGACGCGCCCGATGACGCCTATCCGATGATCCTGACCACTGGGCGGCAGTTAGAGCATTGGCACACCGGCTCGATGACCCGGCGCTCCAAGGTGCTCGACGGACTGGAGCCGGAGGCGAATTGCTCGCTCCACCCCTCGACCCTGCGCCGCCTTGGCGTGCCCCCGGGGGAGCATGTGCGGCTGTCGACCAAACGCGGCAGTATCGAGATCATGGCCCGCGCGGATCGCGCCGTGGCGCCCGACATGGTTTTCCTGCCCTTCGCCTATGTCGAATCGGCGGCGAATATCCTGACAAATCCAGCGGTTGACCCCTATGGCAAGATCCCGGAGTTTAAGTTCTCTGCCGTCAGGGTGGAGGCGGCGAAAGGGGCCGTCGCCGCCGAGTAAGGAAAGTTTGGAAGAATGAAGATTGATGCCGCCCGATTTTTGAAAGACCTGCACGACCTGCGCGCCATTGGCGCTGCGGGTGTGGGCAAGGGCGTGGTGCGCCCGGCCTATTCCGCCGCCGATGTGGAAGCGCGCGAATGGCTTGCCGGGCGGATGCGCGATGCGGGGCTGAAGGTCGAGGTCGATGCCATGGGCAACCTCTTTGGGCTTGCTGACGGCCCGTCGATCCTGTTGGGGTCGCATTCCGACAGCCAGCCTGAGGGTGGCTGGCTTGATGGGGCCTTGGGCGTGATCGCCGCGCTTGAAGTCGCCCGCGCGGCGGGTGAGGCCGGAGGGCCTGCGGTCTCGGTCGTGTCCTTTCAGGACGAAGAGGGGCGCTTTGGCGTGACCACCGGGTCGACGGTCTGGTCCGGCGCTTTGGATCAGGCCAAAGCCGATGGCTTTACGGATGACGCCGGGGTCAGCTTGGCCGAGGCGCGCCGCGCGATGGCGGATATGGTCACCGGCCCCGTCGATCCCGCGCAGTTCACCGGCTATATCGAGTTGCACATCGAACAAGGGCCGACGCTGGATGACAGTGGTGAGCAGATCGGCGTGGTCAGCGACATCGTCGGCATTCGCGATATGAAGGTGATCTTCGAGGGCCAGCAGAACCACGCGGGCACCACGCCGATGGCGGTGCGGCGCGATGCTTTTCAGGCGGTGTCGGAATTCAACAGTCTACTCAACGACCGGCTGCGCAATGTGGTGACGCCGAGCACCGTCTGGACCATCGGCCATGTCAGCCTGCACCCCAATGCCTCGTCCATCGTGCCGGGCAAGGCGGTGTTTTCCATGCAATGGCGCGACGGCGATAGCGACCGTCTGGGGCGGATGGAGAAGATCATCCGCGAAACCGCGCAAGAGGTGGCCGAGACACGCGGGATGGAGTTGTCCTTTGGCCCGATGCTGGGGCTGGAGCCGGTTGCCATGGAAGCGCGGCTGCGCGATGCGCTGGCGAAGGCGGCTGAAGCGGTGGCGCCCGGAAAATGGCGCAAGATGCCCTCGGGTGCCCTGCATGACGCGACCAATGTGGCGCGGCTGATGCCGGTGGCGATGCTTTTCGCGCCGTCGATCGGCGGGATCAGCCATGCCTTCGAAGAAGACACGGATGAGGCCGATTTGGTCGCGGCAGTCGAGGTGTTGGGGCGGGCGGTGGCGGCGCTCTAAACGCGCTCAGTCCCAGTCCACATCGCCGAGGAAGATATAGCCCGCGCCGTAGATCGTCTTGATCAACTGCGGGTTCTTCGGGTCTTCGCCAAGCTTCGTGCGCAGCCGCGAGATGCGCACGTCCATCGCCCTGTCGAAGCTTTCCGAGGCGACGCCGCCGAGGCTTTCTTGCATTTGCGCGCGGCTGATCAGGCGTTTCGGCGCGTCGAGGAAGAGCCGCAGCACCTCGCCCTCGGCATGGGAAAAAGTCACTTCGGCGCCCGAGGCGTCCTGCAAGACATAGCGGTCGAAATGCGCGGTCCAGCCGTTGAACCGCGCCGTGGTGCCGGCCTGCGGCGTCGGCTTGGCGCTGCGCAGGCGGGCGCGGATGCGGGCCACGACCTCGGCCGGGTCGAAGGGTTTGATGATGTAGTCGTCGGCGCCAAGCTCCAGCCCCGTGACCCGATCCTGCACCTGCGCGCGGCCCGAGATGATGATCACGATGGCACCCTGCTCCAGCGCCAGACGGTGCACCAGTGTCAGCCCGTCGGTGTCAGGCAGCGACAGATCGACGAGGCAGACATCCGGCGTATGGCTCGCCAATGCGGCCTCAAAGGCCCGCGCGCGGCCAAAGCTGAGCGTGTCGAAGCCCGCTTCCTCCAGCGTGTCCGACAGCATCTGCCGGATCTCCGGTTCGTCGTCGAGGATGGTGACCAGCGGGCGCGGGGCGGTATCACGGCTCATGGGGCGGTGGCTTTCAATGGGGCGATCAACGCTTGCAGATCGTCTTTTTCAAAGGGTTTGCGCAGCACCGGCGCGAGGGTCTGGGCCTCGACAAAAAGCGGGTGATCGGGGGGCAGGGAGGTCATCAGCAAAAGCGGCAGGCTGCTGCCGACGCGGCGGGCAAGGTCGATCCCGGTGCCCTCGCCCGAAAGCTGGATGTCCGACAGCACCAGCGCGATGTCGGGCAGATCGGCGATGAGGGCGGTGGCCTCATCCGCGCTGGTGGCCTCGATCACCGAATGGCCCTGATCCATCAGCATGTCGCGCACCACGGCGCGGATATCGGTGGTGTCCTCGACCAGCAGCACCAGCCCGGTGGTGGCGGGCACGGCGGCGCGGTAGGGCAGGCGCAGGCTGATCTGCGCGCCGCCCTCGGGCGCATTGCTCAGCCGCAGGTCGCCACCTGAGGATTTGGTCATGTCATAGACCATTGACAGGCCCAGCCCTGACCCCTCGCTGCCCTTGGTGGTAAAGAACGGCTCGACCCCACGCTCCAGCGCCGAGGGCGCAAAGCCCGGCCCGGTGTCGTGGATCACCCATTCGATCCATGTGTCATGCACCAGCCGTTGGGTCAGCGTGATCGTGCCCCGCGCGCCGCAGGCGTCGCGGGCGTTGAGGATGAGGTTCAACAGCGCATCCTGCACCCGGCCTTTGTCGAGTAGCACCGCGCCCTCGGGCGCGTCATTGCGCACCACCAGCGCGCATTTCGGCGGCAGGGTGGGGGCGGCGAGGGTCGAAAGCTCACTCAGCAACGCGGCGGGGTCGGTGGCCGCGGGGCGCAGGGCGCGGGGTTCGGTCACATCAGCGATGGAGCTGAGCAGCGTGCCGCCCCGCCGTGCGGCGGCCAAGGTGCCTTCGACCAATTCACCCGCTTGTGGCGGCATGTCGGGCAGCCGGGCGAGTTTCGATTGCATCCCGAGGATGATCGTCAAAAGGTTCGAGAAGTCATGCGCCAGCCCAGAGATCATCCGCGAGGCCAACTCGCGTTTCAGCGTCTGTTGCAGGGCGACGCGGGTCTGGGTCTCTTCGGTGATGTCCATCGACAGGATATAGACCCCGCCGCGCCCGTCTGGGGTAAAGGCACCGCGGATGCGGCGGGCGGATTCGTCATGGGTGAATTCGATCACCGCCGGGCTGCCCGCATAGGCTTGGGTCAGCGCGGGTTTGATCCGCGCATAGGCCGCCGCCCCAAGCGCGTCACTGATATGCAGCCCGTAGATGTTGCTGGGCCGCCCCGGCATCACGCTGGAGAGGCGGCGGTTGGAGTAGATATAATGCCCGCTCGCGTCGACATGGGCGATATGGGCGGGCATCATTTCGGTCGTGAGCCGGGTGCGGGCCTCACTTTCGGTGACCTGTCGCTTGGCTTCCTCCAGCGCGGTGATCGTCGCCTCCAACTGGCGGTTCGTGGCGGCGAGTTGTTCGGCATGGGACAGCAGTTGATCGCTCAGCGCGTCCGACCGTGCGCGCAACAGCGCCTCTTGCCGCTTGGTGTTGGTGATATCGGTATAGACGGTGACCCAGCCGCCTTGGGGCAGGGGCGAGCCTTCGACGCTGATGGTGCGCCCGTTCGAGCGGGTCCGCTCCATGTAATGCGGCACGAAGGCGCGGGCCTGTTCCACCCGTTCGGCGACGAAAGCGTCGACATCCCCCACCTCGCCATACTCGCCGGTGCCAGCCAGATGACGGATCGTATCCTCAAAGGGCGCGCCGGGGGTCACCAGCCGATCCGGCAGGTCGAACATGGATTGAAACGGGGCGTTGCAGACCGCGAGCCGAAGGTCGCTGTCATAGATGGTCAGCGCCTGAGCGATCAGGTTCAGACCGGCATTGGTCAGCGCTTTGGTTTGGTCGTCGGTGATCTGCATCGGCATCCTTTCGCATAGGGCTAGCACCGCGCGGGCGAAAGGCAAAGAGCCGCGCGTAAATCGCGCTTGACCTTCTTGCGCTGGAGGCCCCGAGAAGCGCGCCGAATGGAAATCTGAAAGGCAGAGCATGAACAAGAAAATCGGAGCAGGCGCAGCGGCGGCACTGGTCTTGGCAGGCGGGTATATCTGGTGGCAGAGCGAAGAGACTCCGGCCCCCACTGCCAGCGGCGCGGCCATGGTGAAGGTCACCGTGCCAGAGAGCCTGAGCGGACCCGCGCAGATCGGCGCACGGGCGTTCGAGGCAAAATGCGCCGCCTGCCACGGGGTCAACGCCGCCGGGCGCGAGGGGGTTGGTCCGCCGCTGATCCATAAGATTTATGAGCCCAGCCACCACGGCGATGCATCCTTCATGGTCGCGGCCACCAATGGCGTGCGCCAGCATCACTGGTCTTTCGGCAATATGCCTCCGGTCGAAGGGATTACCCCGGCAGAGGTGAAATCCATCGTGACCTATGTGCGCGAAGTGCAGCGCGCCAATGGGATCGACTAGCGGAAAATGGGCCGCGGGGGTGCTGTAACAATTCGTTAGAATTCGGAAAAGATCAGGAAAAAGTTGACCTCCACAAAAAAGAGAACGTCACTTGTGGGATCATAGAATCGCACAAGCGATCGAACCCGCCGGGGAGGGCGGGCATGGGAGGAAGACAATTTGGCCAAGCCGCTGACGCGTGCCGACGGACCTCAGTCCGTGCCGGCGCTGTTGCACCGCAACGCAAGTGAATTCGCAAACGCCCCCGCTTACCGGGAGAAGGAATACGGGATCTGGCAGAGCTGGACCTGGTCGCAGACCCGCGACGAGGTCGAGGCGCTGGCGCTCGGGTTTCTTGAGCTGGGGCTGAACGAGGGCGATTTCGTCGCCATCATCGGGCGCAACCGTCCCTATCTCTACTGGGCGATGATGGCAGCCCAAATGGCCGGTGCCGTGCCAGTGCCGCTCTATCAGGACGCCAATGCCGAAGAGATGGCCTATGTCATGGGCCACTGCGGCGCGCGCCTTGCCGTGGTCGGCGATCAGGAGCAGGTCGACAAGATTATTGAGGTGCAGGACCAGCTGCCCGACTTCGAGCGGATGATCTACCTCGACCCGCGCGGCCTGCGCAAATACGACCATTCCAAGCTCGACCAATATACCGCCGTGCAGGAGATGGGCCGCGCCAACCGCGAGAAACATATCGCCGAGTTGGAGGCGCGTCAGGCCAAGCTGGATTACGATTCCACCGGCGTGATGCTCTATACCTCGGGCACCACCGGCAAGCCCAAGGGCGTGGTGCTGAGCAACCGCAACGTGATCGAGACGGCGAAGTCGTCGTCGGAGTTCGACGACCTCAAGCGCAATGACGAGATCCTCGCCTATCTGCCGATGGCATGGGTGGGGGACTTCATCTTCTCCGTAGGTCAGGCGCTTTGGACCGGCTTCTGCACCAACTGCCCCGAAAGCGCCGACACGATGCATGTCGACCTGCGCGAGATTGGGCCGACCTATTACTTCGCCCCGCCGCGCGTGTTCGAGACGCAGCTCACCTCCGTCATGATCCGCATGGAGGACGCGAGCCGGTTCAAGAAGTGGCTCTTCGACACTTTCATGGCCCATGCCCGCAAGGTCGGCCCTGCCATTCTGGACGGCAAGAAAGTGTCCGCTTGGGACCGCGCGAAATACGCACTGGGCGAGTTGATGATCTATGGCCCGCTGAAGAACACCCTCGGCTTTAGCCGCGTGCGCGTGGGCTATACCGCCGGTGAGGCGATCGGCCCGGAGATCTTCGATTTCTACCGCTCGCTCGGCATCAACTTGAAGCAGCTCTACGGCCAGACCGAGGCAACGGTGTTCATCACCGCGCAGCCCGATGGCGAGGTGCGCAGCGATACCGTGGGCGTGACCTGCCCGGGCGTGGAGTTGAAAATCGCTGACAATGGCGAGGTCTTCTACCGCTCGCCGGGCGTTTTCGTGGAATACTACAAGAACCCCGAAAGCACCGCCGACACCAAGGACCCGGAAGGCTGGGTCGCCACCGGCGACGCGGGCTTCATCGAGGAAAGCTCGGGCCATCTGCGCATCATCGACCGCGCCAAGGACGTAGGCCAGATGGCCGACGGCAGCCTCTTCGCGCCGAAATACGTGGAGAACAAGCTCAAGTTCTTCCCCAACATCCTCGAGGCCGTGGTCTTCGGCAACCAGCGCACCGAATGCACCGCCTTCATCAACATCGACCTGACGGCGGTGGGCAACTGGGCCGAGCGCAACAACATCGGCTACGCCTCCTATCAGGAACTGGCGCGGCATCCGCAGGTGATGGACACGATCCAGTCCCATGTGGAGGAGGTGAACCGCTCGGTCGCCGAGGACGAGATGCTTTCGGGCTGTCAGGTGCACCGCTTCGTGGTGCTGCACAAGGAACTCGACGCCGACGATGGCGAGCTGACCCGCACCCGCAAGGTGCGCCGCAAGATCATCGAGGAGAAATACGCCGACATCATCGCCGCTCTCTATGACGGCTCCGACAAGGTCAGCACCGAGACGGAAGTGACCTACGAGGACGGCCGCAAGGGCTCGATCAAGGCGACGCTCGAAATCCGCGAGGCCGCGGTGCAGCCGGTCAGCCGCCGGATGGCAGCGGAATGAGCGCGGCCAGCGTCAGTGCCGGGCAGGCGGGAACTATGGAAAGGGACAGCGTGAAAGATCAGGCTGACAGCTATGTCACCGACGACGGCCGCACCATGGCCGGCCCGACGGTGATGGAGATGAAGAACATCACCCTGCGCTTCGGCGGCGTGGAGGCGATCAAGGATATTTCCTTCGACATCCGCGAGGGCGAAATCCGCGCGATCATCGGGCCGAACGGGGCGGGCAAGTCCTCGATGCTGAACGTGATCAGCGGCTTCTACGTGCCCCAAGAGGGCGAGGTCTGGTACAAGGGCGCCAAGCGGCCCCCGATGAAACCCTATCAGGTGGCCCAGCAGGGCATCGCCCGGACCTTCCAGAACATCGCGCTTTTCGAGGGCATGTCGGTGCTCGACAACGTGATGACGGGGCGTCTGACGCAGATGAAGACCGGGATGCTGGCGCAGTCCTTCTGGAAAGGCCCGGCCGAGCGTGAAGAGATTGAGAACCGCGAGATCGCCGAAAAGGTCATCGACTTCCTTGAGATTCAGGCGATCCGCAAGACACCCGTGGCGCGTCTGCCCTACGGTCTGAAGAAACGGGTCGAGCTGGCCCGCGCGCTGGCCGCCGAGCCGACGATCCTGCTGTTGGACGAGCCGATGGCGGGCATGAACGTCGAAGAGAAAGAGGACATGAGCCGCTTCATCCTCGACGTGAACGACGAGTTCGGCACCACCATCGCGCTGATCGAACATGACATGGGCGTGGTCATGGACCTGTCCGACCGCGTGGTCGTGATGGATTACGGCCGCAAGATCGGCGACGGCTCGCCCGACGAGGTGCGCAACAACCAAGAGGTGATCGACGCCTATCTGGGGGTGGCCCATGACTGAGGCCCGTTTGATCACCCGCAACGACACTGCCGTTCTGACTTTGGGGAGGGCCAATGATGCCTGAGCAACTGGCGTTTACGATCGAGGTCTTTCTCAACGGGCTGATGGCCGGGGTGCTTTACGCGCTCGTGGCGCTCGGCTTCGTGCTGATCTACAAGGCTTCGGGCATCTTCAACTACGCCCAAGGCGTCATGGCGCTGTTCGCCGCGCTGACGCTGGTGGGCGTGATGGAAGGGCAGGTGCCTTTCGGCCATTTGATCAACGCGATCCTTGGCACCGAGGTGCATCACTTCGGCTGGCACATTCCGGCGTTCCTTGCCATCGTGCTGACGATGGTCGTGATGATCGTGCTGGCCTATTGCGTGCAGCGCTTCGTCTTCCGCTACCTCGTGGGGCAAGAGCCGATCATCCTCTTCATGGCGACCATCGGTCTGGCCTATTTCCTCGAAGGGGTGGGCGACCTGATGTGGGGGTCCGAGATCAAGACGCTCGACGTCGGCCTGCCGCAGGGCATCAACGTCTGGATCGACGAATTCACCTATAACGCCACCGGCTACGGCTTCTTCATCGACAACCTCGATATCGTGGCTTCCATCGTCGCGGCGGTGCTCGTGATCGGGCTGGTGATGTTCGCACAATACACCAAGCAGGGCCGCGCCATGCGCGCCGTGGCGGACGACCACCAAGCCGCGCTTTCGGTCGGTGTCTCGCTGAACTTCATCTGGATCCTGGTCTGGTCGCTCGCGGGTTTCGTGGCATTGGTCGCGGGCATCATGTGGGGGGCCAAGTCGGGCGTGCAGTTCTCGCTCTCGCTTATCGCGCTGAAGGCGCTGCCGGTGCTGATGCTGGGCGGCTTCACCTCGATCCCCGGCGCCATCGTCGGCGGGCTGATCATCGGCGTGGGCGAGAAGCTCTTCGAGTTCCTCATCGGCGCCCCCTTCCTTGGCGGCGCGACCGAGAACTGGTTCGCCTATATGCTGGCGCTGGTCTTCCTTGTCTTCCGCCCGCAGGGCCTGTTCGGGGAGAAGATCATTGAACGGGTTTGATACAGGCTACCCGGAAACTGTCCGGGGGACAGTTTCGCCTGTTCAAAGGGCGAAGCCCCGGATTGATAACGGCTTGGTGCGCGGCACGCGCGCACCCTATCGCAGGGCATTGCAGGCAAGCGCAGTGCAAATGACTACCGCAGAAGGGAAAGCAGTCTAATGTTCTATCGTGAAGCGGGCGATTTCAACACATCCTACGCCCAGGACCAGCAGACCTTCCCGATCCGGTTCGACCGGTACCGCTACTATCTGGTGCTGTTCATCGCGGTCTTTGTCGTGCCCTTCGTGGTCAACGACTACTGGGTGAACTCGCTGTTCCTGCCCTTCCTGATCTACGCCATCGCGGCGATCGGGCTGAACATCCTCGTGGGTTATTGCGGGCAGGTGAGCCTCGGCACCGGGGGCTTCATGGCGGTGGGGGCCTACGCCTGTTACAAGCTGATGACGGCCATGCCCGAGGTCAGCATGTTCATCCACATCCTGCTGGCGGGCGGCATCACCGCGGCGGTGGGCGCGCTCTTCGGCCTGCCGTCCTTGCGGATCAAGGGCTTTTACCTTGCCGTGGCCACGCTGGCGGCGCAGTTCTTCCTCGTGTGGCTGTTCAACCGGGTGCCGTGGTTCTACAACTACTCCGCCTCTGGCCAGATTAGCGCGCCCGAGCGGGACACCTTCGGCATCCTGATCACCGGCCCCAATACCGAAGCCTGGGCGACCTATATGTTCTGCCTGATCTTCACTGTGGGCTCGGCGCTGGTGGCACGCAACCTGACGCGCGGCTCGGTGGGCCGTAAGTGGATGGCCATCCGCGACATGGACATCGCCGCCGAGATCATCGGGGTGAACCCGCTGCGCGCCAAGCTCACGGCCTTTGCGGTCAGCTCCTTCTTCATCGGCATCTCCGGCGCGTTGTTCTTCTCGATCTACCTCGGCGCGGTGGAAGTGGGCGAAGCCTTTGGCATCAACAAATCGTTCCTCGTGCTCTTCATGATCATCATCGGGGGCTTGGGCAGCATCTTCGGCAGCTTCGCCGGGGCGGCGTTCCTTGTACTGTTGCCTGTCTTGCTCAAGATCGTCGGCGTGGACTGGCTGGGCTGGCCCACGGATATCGTGGCGCATTTGCAGCTGGTGATCGTGGGCGGGCTGATCGTGGTCTTCCTGATCGCAGAGCCGCACGGGCTGGCGCAGCTGTGGCGCGTGGCCAAGGAAAAACTGAGATTGTGGCCCTTCCCGCACTAAGCGGGAGCCATGAAAAGCGAGGCCGGAGGGAGGAAACCCGGCCCAAACACCCAAGTCGGACAATCCAAGGGAGGAAACACCGATGAAATACAAACTGGGAACACTGGCCGTAGCTGGCCTGATGGCCGCAAGCCCTGTGATGGCGGACCTTGTCTTTCCGTCGCTGAGCTATCGCACCGGGCCCTATGCCGCGGGCGGCATCCCCTTCGCCGACGGCTATGCCGATTACTTCACCCTGCTCAACGAGCGTGACGGCGGCATCGGTGGCGAGCCTATCCGCGTCCCGGAATGCGAGACTGCCTATAACACCGAGAAGGGCGTGGAATGCTACGAATCCACCAAAGGTGAAGGCGCGTTGGTGTACCAGCCGCTCTCGACCGGCATTACCTACCAGTTGATCCCCAAGGTCACCGCCGATGACATCTCGATGCTGACCTCCGGTCTGGGCCGTACCTCGGCCAAGAACGGCAATGTCTTCAGCCATGTCTTCAACTTCCCGGCCAACTATTGGGATGGCGCCTCGGTCGCGGTGAAACACATCATGGAGCAGGAGGGCGGCAGCCTTGAGGGCAAGAAGATCGCGCTGGTCTACCACAACTCTGCCTATGGCAAGGAGCCGATCCGCACCCTGCAGGAACTGAGCAAGAAACATGGTTTCGAGCTGAAGGAAGTGCCCGTCGACCACCCCGGTCAGGAGCAGAAATCACAGTGGCTGCAAATCCGCCGTGACAAGCCCGACTATGTGATCATGTACGGTTGGGGCGTGATGAACCAAGTTGCCGTTCAGGAAGCCGCCAACATCCGCTTCCCGATGGACAAGTTCATCGGCATCTGGTGGTCCGGCTCCGAGAACGACGTGCTGGCCGCGGGCGCCAAGGCCGATGGCTACAAGGCGCTGACCTTCCACAACGTCGGCTCCGACTATCCGCTCTATGACGACCTTCAGAAATACGTTGTCGACGCGGGCAAAGCCGCGGGCGCGGGCGATCAGGTCGGCTCCGTTCTGTACAACCGTGGCATCTACGCCGCGATGCTGGTGGCCGAGGCCGCGCGCACTGCGCAGGAGATTCACGGCGTGACCGACATCACCAGCGGCCAAATGCGCGACGGGATGGAGCAGCTCGAGATCACCGAAGAGAAGATGGCGGCGCTTGGCCTGCCGGACTTCGGACCTGAGTTCAGCGTCACTTGTGAGAACCACGGCGGCGAAGGCTTCGTGGCCGTGACCCAGTGGGATGCCGAGGCCAAGGAATGGAACCTCGTGTCGGACTTCATGCAGTCCGATCAGGACGTGATCCAGCCGCTGATCGATGCCGACAGCTCGGCCTATGCCGAGGAAAACGCCATCGAGGGCAACTGCTAAGAACCCTGCTCCCGGCCACCTTGCGGGTGGCCGGGGACATCTTCGAACCCCAAGAAAGGTCATGCCCATGCTGGATGCCGCCAACACCAATGACGTCGCAGTCGACAACCTGCTCGAGGTCAACAATATCGAGGTGATCTACAACCACGTCATCCTCGTGCTGAAGGGCGTCAGCCTGAATGTGCCCAAGGGCGGCATCACCGCGCTTCTGGGCGGCAACGGCGCGGGCAAGACAACGACGCTCAAGGCGATCTCGGGGCTGCTGGCCTCGGAACGTGGCGAGGTCACCAAGGGCTCGATCAAGTACCGCGGCGGCGCGATCCAGCATCAGGACCCCGCCGAGATCGTGAAACAGGGGGTCGTGCAGGTCATGGAAGGCCGGCACTGTTTTGAGCACCTCACCATCGAGGAAAACCTGCTCACCGGCGCCTATACGCGCAGCGACGGCAATGCCGCGATCCAGCAGGACCTTGAGATGGTCTATAACTATTTCCCCCGTCTGAAGGAGCGCCGCCGCTCACAGGCCGGATATACCTCGGGCGGCGAGCAGCAGATGTGCGCCATCGGCCGCGCGCTGATGTCGCGGCCCGAGACGATCCTTCTGGACGAGCCGTCGATGGGTCTGGCCCCGCAGCTGGTAGAGCAGATCTTCGAGATCGTGAAATCGGTCAACGAACAGGAGGGCGTGACCTTCCTGCTGGCCGAGCAGAACACCAACGTCGCCCTGCGTTTCGCGCATTACGGCTACATCCTCGAATCCGGGCGCGTGGTGATGGACGGTCCCGCCAAAGACCTGCGCGAGAACCAGGACGTGAAAGAATTCTACCTCGGCATGTCCGACGAAGGCCGCAAAAGCTTCCGCGACGTGCGCAGCTACCGCCGCCGCAAGCGCTGGCTCAGCTAAGCCGGCCCGCCCGGACCCGAAGGAAAGACTTAAGATGAGATCTGAGCGGGCCTATGCCCTCTCCAGTGATGCCATAGCAGGAAAGTGACAGGGATGCTGACCAAGCCCCATTTCGACGATCTGGAAACCCGCAGCGCCGACCAACGGGCGGCCGATTTGGCGCAGGCCTTGCCGCAGCAGATCGCCCGCGCGCAGGGCTTGGCGGGCTATGGCGACACGCTCAAAGGGGTGGATGCCGCGCAGATCACCTCCGCCGAAGCGCTGGCCGATCTGCCGGTTTTGCGCAAATCCGAACTGGGCAAGGCGCAGGCCGGCCAGCCGCCCTTCGGTGGCTTCACCACCAAGCCGGTGCATGACTTCTCCCATGTCTTCCAGTCGCCCGGTCCGATTTATGAGCCTTCGAGCAACGATCCCGACTGGTGGCGCATGGGGCGGTTCCTGCATGCCGCCGGGATCGGCGCGGGCGACGTGGTGCACAATTGCTTTGGCTACCACCTGACCCCCGCGGGCATGATCTTTGAAAGCGGCGCACGCGCCGTTGGCGCCACGGTGCTGCCCGCCGGCACCGGCCAGACCGAGCTTCAGGTCACCGCCGCCCGCGACGTGGGCTCCACCGCCTATGCCGGCACGCCGGATTACCTGAAGGTGATTCTCGAAAAGGCCGATGTCATGGGGGTGAAGCTGAACATCACCAAGGCGGCGGTCGGCGGCGGGGCGCTCTTTCCCAGCCTGCGCGCCTTCTACCAGGAGCGCGGCATCACTTGCCTGCAATCCTACGCCACCGCTGACCTGGGCAATATCGCCTATGAAAGCCCGGCGATGGAGGGGCTCATCGTCGACGAGCAGGTCATCGTCGAGATCGTCACCCCCGGCACCGGCATCCCGGTCGCCCCGGGCGAGGTCGGTGAGGTGGTGGTCACCACGCTCAACCCCGATTACCCGCTTATCCGTTTCGCCACCGGCGATCTCAGCGCCGTGCTGGAGGGCGAAAGCCCCTGTGGGCGCACGAATATGCGCATCAAGGGCTGGATGGGCCGCGCCGACCAGACCACCAAGATCAAGGGCATGTTTGTCCGGCCCGAGCAGGTCGCGGCGCTGGTCGCGCAGCACGACGAGATCGAGAAGGCCCGCGTCATCGCCAGCCGCGAAGGCGAGGCCGATGTCATGACGGTGCAGATCGAGACCGCCGGAGAGGATAAGGACGCTTATGCCCAATCCGTGGCCGATCTGCTCAAG
Source organism: Sulfitobacter sp. 15WGC (assembly GCF_005068605.1). Classification (NCBI taxonomy): domain Bacteria; kingdom Pseudomonadati; phylum Pseudomonadota; class Alphaproteobacteria; order Rhodobacterales; family Roseobacteraceae; genus Sulfitobacter; species Sulfitobacter sp. 15WGC. Next base: position 215,998 of record NZ_SZNL01000004.1, read on the forward strand.
CTCAAGGGCCGTGTCGAACTGGTCGCCCCCGGCAGCCTGCCGCGCGACGGGCTGGTGATCGAGGATACCCGCAGCTACGACTGAGGCGCGGCGTCGCGCCCTCTGGCATTTCCGAGTGAAATCGTCGAAATAGGGCGCATGACGCTGAACCCCGCCTCCACCGAGACGCCCCACCTGCGCCGCGCCCGTGACGGGCTGCGCGCGCTATCGGGCGTTGCCCTGACCGTGGCCCTCTTCTGCGCGCTGCCGATGCTGGCGGTGCTGATCGCCGCCCTCAGCGGCGGGACGGAGACGGTGCAGCACCTGATCGACACGGTGCTAGGGCGCTACACGGTGACGACGCTTCTCTTGGTGCTGCTGGTCTCTCTGGGCACCTTCGCCATCGGTGTGGGGGCCGCGTGGCTGGTCACGATGACGCGTTTTCCGGGGGCGAAGTTTCTAGAGATTGCGCTGGTGCTGCCGCTGGCCTTCCCGGCCTATGTGCTGGCCTATGCCTATACCCATGTGCTGGACCATCCCGGCATCGTGCAGACGGTGCTGCGCGACGTCACCGGCTGGGGGCCGCGCGATTACTGGTTCCCTGAGATCCGCTCGCTCGGCGGGGCCGCCGCGATGCTGGTGCTGGTGCTCTATCCCTATGTTTATCTGCTGGCGCGCGCGGCCTTCCTGCAGCAGAGCGGGACGACCTTTCTGGCCGCCCGCGCGCTCGGCTCCAGCGCATGGGCCGCGTTTTTCAAGGTCAGCCTGCCGCTGGCCCGACCCGCCATTGCGGGCGGCGTGCTCTTGGCGGTGATGGAGACCATCGCCGATTTCGGCACCGTGGCCTATTTCGGCGTGCAGACCTTCGCCACCGGTATCTACACCAGCTGGTTTTCCATGTTCGACCGCGCGGCAGCGGCGCAATTGGCGCTCTGCCTGTTGAGCTTCGCCCTGCTGCTGGCGATGCTGGAACGGGCGCAGCGCGGCAAGGCCAAGTATCACGACCCCGCGCGCCGGACCCAGTCCGCGCCGCCGGCCGAGTTGAAGGGCTGGCAGGCCGCGGCGGCGATCGTGCTTTGCGGGGTGCCGGTGCTGTTTGGGGCGGTGCTGCCGGTGGTAATCCTCGTGACCATGGGGCTCGACAGTGAGCAAAGCCTGTTCAGCCCGCGCTACCTTGGTTTCATGCGCAATTCGGTGACGCTTGCGGGGGTCGCGGCGGTGCTCACGGTGCTGGCGGCGATCAGCGTGGGGTTCTACCGGCGGCTGCGCCCGGGGCGGGTCTCGCAGGGCGCGGCCTATGTGGCGCGGCTTGGCTACGCGGTGCCGGGCGGGGTGATCGCGGTGGGTCTGCTGGTGCCTTTCGCGGCCTTCGACAACGCGCTCGACGCTTGGATGCGTGAGACCTTCGATATCTCCACCGGCCTTCTGATTACCGGGTCGATCTGGCTGCTGGTGCTGGCCTATCTGGTGCGCTTTCTGGCCGCGGCGCTTGGCGCCTACGAGGGCGGGCAGTCCATGGTGCATGCCAATATGGATGCCGCCGCACGCTCGCTGGGGCAGACGCCTCTGGGTACGTTGCGCCGGGTGCATCTGCCGATCCTCGCGCCCAGCCTGCTGACCGCGCTGCTGATCGTCTTCGTCGATGTGATGAAGGAACTGCCCGCGACGCTGATCATGCGGCCGTTCAATTATGACACGCTTGCGGTGCAGGCGTATCGGTTGGCGAGTGATGAGCGGTTGAACGGGGCCGCGGTGCCGAGCCTCGTGATCGTGGCGATGGGGTTGCTGCCGGTGATCCTGATCTGCCGACAGGTGGGGCGGCAGCGGTAGTTCCCGAGGGCCAGCGCCTGCCCGTGGGGTGGCGATCCTAACGTGGCTTCGTGCCACTTTACGATGCCGCTTTGGCGTGACTTCGATGACTTCCACCCAGCCTCACCAAATCGCCTCCCCGTCGCACCAAAGGTGCGCCGTTATTGATCGGCACGCCTTTGGCGTGACGGGACGGGCAGGCGATGGCCCGGCGCCTGCGGCTTGACTCCGGGCCGTCTGGCGATGAGGGCAGCGCCCTCCCTGGGGGGCGATGATCGGCCTGCTTTCTGCAATGCCATTGCCAAAGGCGCAGGCGCTGCGTCATGGGCCTGCGTTGCAAAATCGCCCTCCGGGGGGAGGGAGGGCGATGCCCGCCGTGGCGCCGGGCAGGGCGTTTGGAGGCAGCACAACACATAAAAAAGGC
>NZ_SZNL01000004.1:218306-220458 GCF_005068605.1 Sulfitobacter sp. 15WGC
AAAAAAGGCGGGCCCGAAAGCCCGCCTCCTGCGCGATGTCGTGCTGATTATTCCCAGCCGACCGAGTTGAAGATCTTCTGCGCGGTGCCGATGTTCTCGGCCACGTCCGACAGATTCACGTCGTCGGCCTTGAATTCACCCAACTGCTTCACGCTGTCGGCCAGCTCCACGCCTTCCACGGTGGGGAATTCGTCGTTGCCCGCCGAGAAGTAGACCTGCGCCTGATCCGAGGCGAGATACTCAAGGAACTTCACCGCGTTCTCACGGTTCGGCGCGTTCTTGGCCACACCGCCGCCCGAGAGGTTCATATGCGCGCCGTTGCCTTCCTGATCCGGCCAGATCACGCCGATCTTGCCGATATCGGCGCTGACGCCATCGACATCGGTGCGGATCGCACGGGCGAAATAGTAGCTGTTGGAGACCGCGATGTCGCACTCACCGGAAACGATGCCGCGCAGCTGGTCGGTGTCGCCGCCCTGCGGGGCGCGCGCCATGTTGTCGACCACGCCCTGCGCCCATTCGGTCGCGGCTTCTTCGCCCTCATGGGTCACGATAGAGGCCAGCAGGGTCTGGTTGTAGGTGTTGGTCGAGGACCGGATGCAGACCTGACCTTTGTACGCCGGATCGGCGAGGTCCATGTAGGTCTCGGGCGGGTTGTCCATCGTCTCTTTGTTGAAGAAGATGATCCGCGCACGCTGCGACAGGCCGAACCACTGGTTGTCGTCGTCTTGCAGGTTGGAGGGGATGCGCTCTTCCAGCGTCTCGCTCTCGACGGCTTGCAGCAGGCCCAAGTCCTTGGCGCGTTTGAGGCGGCTTGTGTCCACGGTCAGCAGGACGTCGGCGGGGGAGTTCGCGCCTTCGGCTTCCATACGCGCCAGCAGTTCGTCGGCCTTGCCTTCGATGCGGTTGATGGTGATGCCGGTCGCTTCGGTAAAGTCGGAGTAGAGCCGCTCATCGGTGTCGTAGTGACGCGAAGAGTAGAGGTTCAACTCGCCATCGGCCAGCGCCGGCAGGGCCAGCGCCATCAGCGCGGCGGCGGCAGTCGATGTTTTGCAGAAGGTCATATCAGGGTCCTGTTCCATTGGGATAACTTGACTGAAATAGTAAGAAACAGATTTCACCCTTTCCTGCAACCAATTCCGAGAGATTTGGTTGGAAAGCCCCCGGCCAAGCCGGGCCGGGGGCTGCGTGGTCAGTCTTTGCTGCCGATCTTGTCTTGGGTCTTGGTGTCGAAATCGCTGGCATCGTGACGCTCGTGCAATTGCATCGACAGGTCATCGCCGAAGGCGCGGTTGACCATCCGGCCCCGCGTCACGGCAGGGCGCGCGTCAATCGCCTCGGCCCAACGCATCACGTTCTTGTAAGAGGTCACATCGAGGAATTCTGCCGCGGAGTAGAGCCGACCGAGGACCAGCTGCCCATACCAGCTCCAGATCGCCATATCGGCGATGGAGTATTCATCGGCGAAATATTCGTGTTCGGCCAGATGTTTGTCCATCACGTCAAGCTGGCGCTTGGTCTCCATCGCGAAACGGTTGATGGGGTATTCGAACTTCTCGGGCGCATAGGCATAGAAATGCCCAAAGCCGCCGCCGAGGTAGGGCGCGCTGCCCATCTGCCAGAAGAGCCACGAGAGCGCCTCGGTCCGGCGGGCGGGGTCTTGGGGCAAGAAGGCGCCGAATTTCTCGGCGAGATAGAGCAGGATCGCCCCCGATTCGAAGACCCGCTGCGGCGCGTCGCCGGAACGGTCCATCAGCGCGGGGATTTTCGAATTGGGGTTCACCTCAACAAAGCCGGAGCCGAACTGATCGCCCTCGGAAATATCAATCAGCCATGCGTCATATTCCGCCGCCTTGTGTCCCGCCGCCAGCAGTTCTTCGAACATCACCGTGACTTTGACCCCGTTGGGCGTGGCGAGGGAGTAAAGCTGAAAGGGATGCTCCCCAACGGGCAGTTCCTTGTCATGGGTCGCGCCGGCGATGGGCCGATTGGTGCTGGCGAATTTGCCGCCGCTCTCTGATTCCCATTTCCAAACTTTGGGGGGCGTATATTCGGGCGTGTCCGACATGATGGTCTTCCTTGTTATTCAAGCCTGCCTTGAAAGTGGGGTTTTGCGCCGGGGTTGCAAGCAGATAGGCGCAACGAAAAAAAA
>NZ_SZNL01000004.1:220555-230927 GCF_005068605.1 Sulfitobacter sp. 15WGC
CCCATTTCCAAACTTTGGGGGGCGTATATTCGGGCGTGTCCGACATGATGGTCTTCCTTGTTATTCAAGCCTGCCTTGAAAGTGGGGTTTTGCGCCGGGGTTGCAAGCAGATAGGCGCAACGAAAAAAAGCCGCCCCCGAAGGAGCGGCCTTTAAATCGAATAGCTGCGAAGCTCAGCCCTGACGGGCTTTGAACCGGCGCTGCGTCTTGTTGATGACGTAAACGCGGCCTTTGCGACGCACAACACGGCAATCGCGATGCCGATTCTTGAGCGAGCGGAGCGAATTGCGAACCTTCATGGTCGTCTCCTCATGTCGTGGCGCGGGCCAGCGCCTGGGTTGCGGGCAACCCGCCAAGGGCGGGTCGATGAATAAATGGTGGGCGATACTGGGATCGAACCAGTGACCCCTTCGATGTCAACGAAGTGCTCTACCGCTGAGCTAATCACCCACTTTTCAGCGTTTCCGTAACGGCCCCAAAACTAAATGGGGCGCGAAATTTCGCGCCGTTGGGGTCCTATAAAAGGAGTCGGCGGCGGGATCAAGGGCTTTTGGCGCGGAATAAACACGCTATGTTCGACTTAGAGGAATTTATTATGCCGATGACCGCTTACGAAGTACTGCATCCGGACCGAAACCGCTCTTGCGTGGTCTTTGCATCGCCCCATTCGGGGCGGGATTATGCGGCGTCTTTCCTGCGGCGGACGGTTTTGGACGAACATGCGATCCGTTCGTCCGAAGATGCCTTTGTTGATCTCTTGTTCGACTGCGCACCGCTGCATGGCGCTTCTTTTATCAAAGCCGGGGCCCCGCGGGCCTATATCGACCTCAATCGCGCGCCTGAGGAGTTGGATCCGTCGGTCATCGAAGGCATTCCGCGGCAGGGCCATAACCCGCGCGTGGCCTCGGGGCTCGGGGTGATTCCCCGTGTGGTGGCCAATGGCCGGGCGATTTATCGCGGCAAACTGACCCAAGAAGAGGCGCAGTTGCGAATCGACAGCTACTGGCGGCCCTATCACGCGAAATTGCAGGAGTTGCTCAGCGGGGCGCATCGCCGCCATGGCCAAGCGGTGCTGGTCGATTGCCATTCCATGCCGCATGAGGCGATGGACGGCGTGGCCCGCGGTGGGATGCGGCGGCCCGATGTCGTGCTGGGGGACCGTTTCGGCGCGGCGGCGGGGGGTGAGGTGGTCGACCGGATCGAAGCGGCTTTCGTCGATGCGGGCTTCGTCGTGACGCGCAATTCGCCCTTCGCGGGGGCCTATATTACCCAAGCCTATGGCCGCCCGTCCCGGGGACAGCATGCGGTGCAGGTGGAAATCGACCGCGCGCTTTACATGAACGAGCGGTTGATTCGCCCCAATGGCGCTTTCGAAGCGGTGCAGGCGGCGTTGCAGCGTGTGGTGGCTGAGGTGGCGCAGATCGGGCAGGAGCGGCTTCCGCTCGCCGCGGAGTAGGCTCAGCGCAGCGCGCGGCCTTTGACGATGGCTTTTTCACCGAAACGGCTGCGAATGCTATCGGCGGCGCGCTCGGCCCGGCTGCGTTGTGCCGCCCCGGGGTCGAGCAGATCGCCCGCCATATCCGCCCCCTCGGCGCCCGACAGCTCGGAGAGGCCCACGCCGATCAGCCGATAGGCGCTTTGGTGATCGACCTGGTCGAAGAGGGCGCGGGCGGTGCGGTAAATCCGGTCGGCCAATTGGGTCGGGTCATGCAGCGAGAGGCGGCGCGACAGCACGGTATGATCGGCGCGTTTGAGCTTGAGCGTCACCACCCGGCCCGCCATCTCTTTCGCCTTGGCGCGGTCCGCCACTTTTTCCGCCAAACGCCAGATATGGCCGTCCAGAATCTCTGCATCGCCCGTATCGTCGGAGAATGTCGTTTCATTACTGATCGACTTCACCGGGCGGTGGCGCGAGACGCGGCGGGTGTCTTGGCCCCGTGCCAGATGCCACAGCCGGTCCCCCATGCTGCCAAAGCGCGCGATGAGGTCGGTCTGTTCCCACCGCAAGAGATCGGAAAAGCTGCGGATGCCTGCCTTTTCCAGCGCGGTCTGGGTAGCGGCACCGACGCCCCAGATCATGCCCACCGGTTTGTCGCGCAGAAAGTCTGCCGTTTCCCCCGCGCCGATGACGGAAAACCCATGCGGCTTGTCGAGGTCCGAGGCGACCTTGGCCAGAAACTTGTTGTGGCTCAGCCCGATGGAGCCGGTCAGCCCCAGTTCGGTCTTCATCCGCCGCACAAGCCGCGCCAGCATCATCGCCGGGGGCTGACCGTGCAGCCGCGCGGTGCCGGTCATGTCGAGAAAGGCTTCGTCCAGTGACAGGGGCTCGATGGCCGGGGTCATCTCTTCCATCATAGCCCGGATCGCACGGGAGGCTTCGACATAGACCTCCATCCGCGGCTTGATGATCACCGCCTCGGGGCAAAGCTTGAGCGCCTGAAACATCGGCATGGCGGAGCGCACGCCGCGAATGCGCGCGACATAGCAGGCGGTCGACACGACCCCGCGCCGCCCGCCGCCGATGATGACGGGTTTGCCCGCGAGTTCGGGATTGTCCCGTTTTTCGACCGAGGCATAGAAGGCGTCGCAATCCATATGGGCGATGGAGAGGTCAAAGAGTTCCGGGTGGGACAGCACGCGCGGGCTGCCGCAGCGCGGACAGCGCCGCGCCGGCGGGATTTCAGTTAGACAATCGCGACAGAGGGTAGCCATGGGTACACCGGGAGGGCAGGGTTCGGGCGACGATTCTAAACAGATCGCGAGGGATTGAACATGGTCTTTGATGGCGCCAAGCTCGCGCTCTACCTTGGGGAGAAGCTGGCCGTGATCCTGCGCGATGACACGCCGGGGCTGCTCTTTGCCGATCACTGGGATTTGCCCGGCGGGGGCCGCGAGGGGGATGAGACCCCGCTGGCCTGCGCCCTGCGCGAATGCCGCGAAGAACTGGGGATCGTGGTGCCTGAAGATGCCGTGATCTGGGAGGGCCGCTTTGACGAGAGCGGGCGGATCAAATGGTTCTTCGTCGCGCGCTTGCCTGCGGAGGCGGAGGCCGAGATCGTTTTCGGCGACGAGGGGCAGCGCTGGCGCTTGATGACCGAGACGGAGTTTCTCAACCACCCCCGCGCCGTGCCCGCCTTTCAGGACCGCTTGCGGGTCTATCTTGCAGAGCACGCGAATGGGGGGATGTAGGGCAAATAAAGGCCCCCCGCCTGCGTGAGCGGGGGGAGGTGACGAACATCAGGAAGAACCAGTTCGTCGGGGAGTATCACCTGAGTTCAACATAACATATGGGGCGGTTTTCGCCTAACGTTGATGGAAGTGCTCGCGGCGCATGTCGGCGCGCTGTGGTCGATTTGCTACAGGCGGGGGCGAGCCCGTTGTTAACCTTCGGAAATTTCCTGAAGCAAGGCGCGGGCGGCGGCGGCGGGGTCTTCGGCCTGCCAGATCGGGCGGCCTACCACGATGTGATCGGCCCCGTCCGTGATGGCCTGCCCCGGTGTCGCGACGCGTTTCTGGTCGCCCAATGCAGCCCCTTGGGGGCGCACGCCGGGGGTGACGATCAGTTTGCCGCCCGCTTCGGGCAGGGCGCGGATCGCGGCGGCCTCTTGAGGGGAGGCGATGACCCCATCCGCGCCCGCGTCCAGCGCCCGGCCCGCGCGGGTCAGCACCAGATCACCCAGATCGCCCGGCTGGATCAGCGCGGCGTCAAGATCAGCGCGGTCCAGCGAGGTGAGGATTGTGACGGCGAGGATTTTCACATCGGTGCCCGCGGCCCCCTGTTTGGCCGCAGCCACCACATGCGGGTCGCCATGGACGGTCAGGAAATCCAGATCGAACTGCGCAAGGCCCCGCACCGCCGCCTCAACGGTGGCGCCGATGTCGAAGAGTTTCATATCAAGGAAGATGCGTTTGCCATGCTCTTGCTTCAGTTCATTGGCCAGGGCCAAGCCGCCGCCGGTCAGCATGCCAAGACCGATTTTGTAAAAGCCCACGGCATCGCCGAGCTTTTCGGCCAGTTCCAGCCCCGCGACTGCATGGGGAACATCAAGGGCGACAATCAGACGGTCATCAGACATGCGAGGGCTCCTGCCAAATTTCAAACGGCTTTGACCTACGCCGCAGCGCGGGGCAAGTCCATCATTCATGCGGGTAGGGCGCAAAAAAGAGGCCCGAACACCGCTGAGCGGGTCCGGGCCAAGTGATCAGAGACTTAGCAGGCAGGCACTGGTCTCTGGTTTGCGGAACGCCACATCGGGACAGATGAGGTGGCGGCAGGTCCGCGGGCAGCCGCGCGGCAGGCAGGCGCCGCGCGGAAGGGGGTCAAGCCGCGTCGCGACCGGGGAGGTGCATGACCTCTTCCAGCCAACGCAGCGGGTCGAAGCTGCGGCGTCCGGCCCGCTGTGCGGGGACGTGGCGCAGAACTTCGGAACTCAGGCCACGCTTTTGTGCGTGGCGGCGAAGCGCCTGACGGGACAGCCCGTCAGCGGCATCGTGGTATGACATGGTAATCGGGGCATCGATGGCGCAGGCGTAACGGCGCAGCTGCTCTCCGTCTTGAACGGTCACCAGCGCTTCGAAACACTGAGTGGCCGCATTATAGGTGACATCTGTCAACTGGATCGGGCGCGTCTGCATCGTTTCACCTCTTGCGTTCTTCTGAACCTTGGCAGGCTGCTTTGTCCTGCTCTCCTCTGCTGGGTAAACGCGAGAGGCGGCAAAATGGTTTCATTATGGTTACAGCTTCTGTGGATAAAGGTTAACAATGTATTTATATCAGTGACATAGGGATGTATTCTATGTCTCAAAATTGCCGTATTTTTGCCTTATTGGCTGATTTTTTCCTATTGGCGGCGCCGCTCTCGGCGGTATTTTGCATCTGGATGGTCTTGAACCGGCAACACCGCTTCCCAAATTGATACCGAGGCTCAGACCGCCGCGTGCCACATATCGGGCGCGGCATTTTAGAGCGCTTGTAGAAAAGGAGAGACCCATGGACTTGAGCAAGTTCACGGAAAGATCGCGCGGCTTCATTCAGGCGGCGCAGACCATTGCAACACGGGAAAGCCACCAGCGGCTGGCCCCGGAACATGTCCTCAAAGCGCTGTTGGACGACGACCAAGGGCTCGCGCGGAATCTGATTGCCGCGTCGGGCGGCGACGGGGCGCGCGTGGTGCAGGCGCTTGAGTTGGCGCTTGGCAAGATTCCGAAAGTCACCGGCGATGCGGGGCAGGTCTATCTGGACGGCACCACCGCCAAGGTGCTGGCCGAGGCCGAAGCGATTGCCAAGAAAGCAGGCGATAGTTTCGTCACTGTCGAGCGCATTCTGACCGCGCTTTGCATGGTGAAATCCGGCGCAAAGACGGCGCTGGAAGCGGGGCAGGTGACCGCCCAAGGGCTTAATGCCGCCATCAATGATGTGCGCAAGGGCCGCAAGGCCGACAGCGCCACTGCCGAAGACAACTATGAGGCGCTGGAGAAATACAGCCTCGACCTGACCGCGCGGGCCGAAGAGGGCAAGATCGACCCGATCATTGGCCGGGACGAAGAGATCCGCCGTGCCATGCAGGTGTTAAGCCGCCGCACCAAGAACAACCCGGTGCTGATCGGTGAGCCGGGCGTCGGTAAAACCGCCATCGCCGAAGGCTTGGCGCTGCGCATCGTGCATGGTGACGTGCCTGAATCCCTGCGCAACAAACGGCTTCTCGCGCTCGACATGGGGGCGCTGATCGCCGGGGCGAAATACCGCGGCGAGTTCGAGGAGCGTTTGAAAGCCGTGCTGACCGAGGTGACCGAAGCTGCGGGCGAGGTGATCCTCTTCATCGACGAGATGCACACGCTGGTCGGTGCCGGTAAGGCCGATGGCGCGATGGACGCCTCGAACCTGCTGAAGCCTGCGCTGGCGCGGGGGGAATTGCACTGTGTCGGTGCCACCACCCTCGAAGAGTACCGCAAATATGTTGAGAAAGACGCGGCACTCGCGCGGCGGTTCCAGCCGGTGATCGTGCAGGAGCCGACGGTGGAAGACACCGTCTCGATCCTGCGCGGCATTAAAGAGAAGTATGAATTGCACCACGGCGTGCGCATCAGCGACACCGCGCTGGTCGCGGCGGCGACGCTCAGCCATCGCTACATCACCGACCGTTTCCTGCCCGACAAGGCGATCGACCTGATGGACGAGGCGGCAAGCCGCCTGCGGATGGAGGTCGACAGCAAGCCTGAAGAACTGGATGCGCTGGACCGTCAGATCCTGCAGCTGCAGATCGAGGCGGAAGCGCTGAAGAAGGAAGACGATGCCGCGTCCAAGGATCGGCTGGAGGCTTTGCAAAAAGACCTCAGCGATCTGCAAGATCGCAGTGCCGAGATGACAGCGCAGTGGCAGGCCGAGCGTGACAAGCTGGCCGGGGCGCGTGACATCAAGGAGAAGCTCGACCAAGCGCGGGCCGAACTCGACATCGCGAAACGCGAAGGCAACCTCGCGCGCGCGGGCGAGCTATCTTATGGCGTGATCCCGCAGTTGGAACGCGACCTCGAAGCCGCCGAGGGCCGTGAGGATGACATGATGGTCGAAGAGGCCGTGCGCCCCGACCAGATCGCCTCCGTCGTTGAGCGTTGGACCGGCATCCCGGCGGGCAAGATGCTTGAGGGTGAGCGCGACAAGCTGCTGCGAATGGAAGAGCAGTTGCATGACCGCGTGATCGGGCAGAACGCCGCCGTGAAGGCCGTGGCCAATGCGGTGCGGCGCGCGCGGGCAGGGCTCAACGATGAGAACCGCCCCTTGGGCAGCTTCCTCTTCCTCGGGCCGACTGGTGTGGGCAAGACCGAGCTGACCAAGGCCGTGGCCGAGTTCCTCTTTGACGATGACAATGCGATGGTGCGCATCGACATGTCGGAGTTCATGGAGAAACACGCCGTGGCCCGTCTGATCGGTGCCCCTCCGGGCTACGTCGGCTATGACGAGGGTGGTGTGCTGACCGAAGCGGTGCGGCGCCGGCCCTATCAGGTCGTGCTCTTCGATGAGGTCGAAAAGGCGCATCCCGATGTCTTTAACGTGCTCTTGCAGGTGCTCGACGATGGTGTGCTGACCGATGGTCAGGGCCGCACGGTCGACTTCAAGCAGACGCTGATCGTGCTGACCTCCAACCTCGGGGCGCAGGCGCTGAGCCAACTGCCCGAGGGCGGCGATATGGCGGCGGCCAAGCGTGACGTGATGGATGCGGTCCGGGCGCATTTCCGGCCCGAGTTTCTGAACCGTCTGGACGAGACGATCATCTTTGACCGTCTGGGTCGCAAGGACATGGACGGGATCGTCGATATTCAGATGGCACGGCTGCTCAAGCGACTTGCCGGGCGGAAGATCACACTCGATCTCGACGACGCCGCGCGAAAATGGCTGGCGGATGAGGGCTATGACCCGGTCTTCGGGGCGCGTCCTTTGAAGCGGGTGATCCAGCGTACCGTGCAGGACCCGCTGGCCGAGATGCTCTTGGCCGGGGATGTGAAGGACGGCGACACCGTCACCGTTCGCGCCGGGGCCGATGGCTTGATCATCGGCGATCAGGTGGCCGCGTCAAACCGGCCCAAGCCGGATGACGCTACGGTGCACTAAACCTTAATAGATGAAGAGAAGGGCCGGGTTTTCCGGCCCTTCTTGCGACCGGAGGCAGAAACCTTTCGCCCAGTGGCACGCCGGGCATCGCCCTCTCTTCCCCCGGAGGGCGATGCCCTTTTCACTCTTCCCCAATCGCCTCTTTCACGATCTTGTCGAGCAGGCTCTGCACCTCTTGCATCGCGCCATCGGGAAAGGCGCGGTAGCCGATGGTCACCTCTTCACTCTCAGGCAGTTGCATGACGAAAATGTCGTAGGGGCAAAAGCCGATGTTCATCACATCCGCCTCCATCACCTTGCGCGACAGCGCAGCCGAGCAAAAGCTGAACACCTCCGCCGCCTCGAACAGCGCCACGTCCGACCCGACATCGGCGCGGGTGCGGTCGAGCATCTCACCGACATGGCTGACGTTCTCGGGGATGAGCCCTTGGTTCAGGATCGCGTTCTCCACCCCGAAGGTCACATCACCAAAGCTCTGGTCGGTGGTATAGGTAACCATCTCATCCGCTTGGGCGGCGCTGGCCCAGATCAGACCGGCGGCGAAAAGAAAACGGATCATGGCGGCACTCCTTTGAATAACGGCGCCTGACATTCCGGTGTGCTGGCTGAAATCCGGGCGAAAGGATTTGGTATGGCTTCCGGCGGGCGCTAACTTTGCATGAGTATAGTAGGGAGCGCTGAAATGGCCAATCGCTGGATCAATCGACTGACGGACCGTGACGTGACCGATGAGGCGCAATACCTCAACCGGCGGCAGATCATGGGCGGTGCGATGGCAGGGCTGGGCCTTGCCGGGCTGGGGCAGGGGGCCGCGGCCCAAGAGGGGCTGACCCCGAATGACTACGAAGACATCACCCAATACAACAATTACTACGAGTTCGGCACCGGTAAGGACGATCCTGCGAAATACGCAGGCGCGCTGACGACCGCCCCTTGGACCGTGACCATTGCGGGCATGGTCGACAAGCCGGGCGATTACGCTTTCGAGGATATCATGAAGGCGATGACCATCGAAGAGCGCATCTACCGGCTGCGCTGTGTCGAGGCGTGGTCGATGGTGGTGCCGTGGAATGGGTTCGAACTGGCCGATCTGCTCAATATGGCCGGGGTGCAATCCGGCGCGAAATACGTGGCTTTTGAAACCGCCTACCGCCCCGAAGAGATGCCGGGCCTGCGTTTCCCCGTGCTTGACTGGCCCTATGTTGAAGGGCTGCGGCTGGATGAGGCGATGCACCCGCTGACGATCATGGCCACCGGCATCTATGGCAAGGACATCCCAAACCAGAACGGCGCACCGCTGCGGTTGGTCGTGCCGTGGAAATACGGGTATAAATCCATCAAATCCGTGGTGCGCATCACGCTCACCGACACGCAGCCGCCCACCAGTTGGAACAAGGCCGCGCCGCGAGAATATGGTTTTTACAGCAATGTGAACCCCAAGGTCAGCCATCCGCGTTGGTCGCAGGCCGATGAGCGCCCCATCGGTGGCGGGCTCTTCGCAGGGCGCCAGCCGACGCTGATGTTCAACGGCTACGAAGAAGAGGTGGCGTCGCTTTACGAGGGCATGGACCTGACGGCGAACTTCTGATGCCTGCCGCGATATATATGCACCGTCCTTTCGCTCAAGCGCCGCTCTCTGGCGTGGCCGCAGCATGACGCGTCTGGCTGGTGCCCTGAACCGGGCCGCCCGCCGCATCCCGGTCTGGGCAGTCTATCTCCTGCTGGCCCTGCCCATCCCGTGGTTCTTTTACCAAGGGCTCACCGGCGGGCTGGGGCGTGATCCGGTAAAGGGGCTCGAACATCTCTATGGCGTCTGGGCGCTGCGCCTGCTGATCGCCGGTCTGGCGATCACCCCGTTGCGCCGGGTGTTTGGGGTGAGCCTCCTACGCTTTCGCCGGGCGATCGGTGTGATGACCTTCGTCTATGCGCTCGCGCATCTGACGGTCTGGGCGCTGCTCGACGTGCAGGGGCTGTCGCGTATCTGGGCGGATATTCTCAAACGGCCCTATATCACCATCGGTATGGCCGGGTTCCTCTGCCTCGTGCCGCTGGCAGCGACATCCAACAATTGGTCGCTGCGCAGGCTGGGGGCACGTTGGCGCAAACTCCACCGGCTGACCTATGTAGCAGCGCTCTTGGCAGCCCTACATTTCCTATGGCTGGCGAAAGGGTTTCAGCTAGAGCCGCTGGTCTATGCCGGTCTCGTCGCGGGGCTTTTGATCTATCGGCTGCCGTTAGGGGGCCTTTGGCAGAAAGGCCCGCGGGGATGGGCGACTCGGAAGGGGCAACAAGGGTCGTGATTCACGCGCCTGAAACGCGCGATTCCGGGCTGTGGCATGTGGATAACTGATGGCGTTAACATAACGTGGGCATATTAGGGGAGTTTGCGTTAACCTCTGCAGTGTCTCGCATGCCGTAAGTCGTTGTTTTGACGTGCTTCTATAGGACTTTCACAAAAACTGCACAAAACTTCAAAAAACGGCTTGCGGCTTTGCCCCACTAACCTTAGAACCCCCTCTACCGGCGGCGCTGAAACGCACCGCTGGGGTGCCAGACGGGGCGGACGGCAGCGGAGACGCGAATGTTCGGATCGCGAGGCGGATAAGAATTCGAGGTATTAGAGGCGGGGCGCGCCAAGAAGTTAGGGCGCATCTCAGTTTCTTTTGTCTCAACGCTGTTTGAAAATTTGATATCTGAAGAGATATGTGGGCGGTTTGGTTCATTCGATGGATCAACGTCTGTATATCGCGCTCTTAGGGTTTCGGC
>NZ_SZNL01000050.1:0-2412 GCF_005068605.1 Sulfitobacter sp. 15WGC
TGTTGATTGTCACTGAGAACTGACCCGGTAGCCCCATAAATTGTCACTGAGAATTGACCCATGTGAACACACTTCCCCGACGGTTTTGGTTGGGGGGATTTGGAGTGATCGACATGGGATTTTTGAGTGTCATTCGACGCTGGGCATTGCGTGACAAGATGCCAATCAGGGAGATTGCCCGGCGGACGGGTTTGTCTCGGAACACGATAAAGAAGTATCTGCGTGAAGGTGCGGTGGAACCGCAGTTCAAGACGCCCAAGCGTCCAAGCAAGCTGGATCCCTATTCGGATCGGCTGTCAGCCTGGCTTTTAATCCAGACGCGGAAGTCACGCAAAGAGCGGCGGACAGTGAAGCAAATGCATGCTGATCTGGTGAAGCTGGGATATGATGGCTCCTATGAACGCGTAGCAGCTTTCGCCCGGGCATGGCGTGAAGATCGGCATCGAGCGGAACAGACGACGGGGCGCGGCACCTACGTGCCTTTGGTGTTCGCGCCCGGCGAAGCCTTCCAATTCGATTGGAGCGAGGACTGGGCCAACATTGGCGGTGAGCGCGCCAAACTTCAGGTCGCGCATATCAAACTGTCACACAGCCGCGCTTTCTTGGTGCGGGCCTACCCGCTGCAAACGCACGAGATGCTGTTTGACGCCCACTGGCATGCATTCCGCGTCTTCGGCGGCGTGCCTGGTCGCGGGATCTATGACAATATGAAGACCGCCGTTGATCGTGTGGGCAGAGGCAAGCAGCGGGACGTCAATGCACGCTTCAAGGCTATGGCCAGCCACTACGTGTTTGAGCCCGAGTTCTGCAATCCAGCCGCAGGTTGGGAGAAAGGCCAGGTTGAGAAGAACGTGCAGGATGCGCGCAACCGCATGTGGCAAGTCATGCCGGTCTTTGCCGATCTGGACGAGCTGAACCAATGGCTTGAAGATCGCTGTATCGCCCTTTGGGCAGAGACACCGCACAAGGCTTTGCCGGGGTCCATCGCTGACGTGTGGGAGGCCGAGAAGCCCACGCTGATGGCACTGCCGCCGGCATTCGATGGCTTTATCGAACACAGTAAGCGTGTGTCACCCACATGCCTGATCACGTTCGAACGCAATCGCTACAGCGTTCCCGCCAGCTTCGCGAACCGACGTGTCAGTTTGCATGTTTATCCCGAACGGCTGGTCGTGGTCGCTGAAGGGCAAACGGTTTGCGAGCATGCGCGGATCATCGAGCGATCTCATCGCAAGCCCGGCAAGGTCATCTATGAGTGGCGTCACTATCTCGCTGTCATCCAACGCAAACCAGGTGCCTTACGCAATGGTGCGCCGTTCACGGAGATGCCGGATGCCTTCCGGCAACTTCAGGATCACATGCTGCGTAAAGAAGGCGGTGACCGAGAGATGGTCGACATTCTGTCTCTGGTCCTTCAGCACAACGAAGATGACGTTTTGTGCGCAGTGGAGCTGGCACTTGAAGCGGGCGTCCCCACCAAGACGCACATCCTGAACCTGTTGCATCGATTGATCGACCGCAGACCGACAGATCACCCCGAGGTCGATCCGCCGGACGCACTGGCATTGCAGTCAACGCCAGAGGCCAACGTCGATCGCTATGACGGGTTGCGACAGACTAAGGAGAAGCGCCATGCGTCATGACCCAGCAGGAGCTTCTATCGTGATCATGCTACGCAGTCTCAAGCTGTACGGCATGGCAAATGCGATTGAAGACTTGGTCGCCCAGGGCGCGCCAGCGTTCGAAGCTGCCACACCAATGCTGTCACAGCTGCTCAAGGCTGAGATCGCCGAACGCGAGGTACGGTCTATCGCCTACCACACGAAAGTCGCCCGCTTCCCCGCATACAAGGATCTGACGGGCTTCGACTTTGCATCGAGTGAGGTCAACGAAGCGACAGTGCGGCAGCTACATCGATGCGAGTTTATCGAAGCGGCCGAAAATGTCGTTTTGATCGGCGGTCCCGGAACGGGCAAGAGCCACACGGCCACTGCAATTGGCGTCCAAGCGATTGAGCACCACAGGCGCAAGGTCCGCTTCTTCTCGACCGTAGAATTGGTCAATGCGTTGGAACAGGAGAAGGCGCTTGGAAAGGCAGGGAAACTGGCTGAGACGCTGACGAAGGTCGACTTGGTCATTTTGGACGAACTCGGCTACCTGCCGTTCAGTTCATCTGGCGGGGCGCTGCTCTTCCATCTGCTCAGTAAGCTCTATGAGCGCACCAGTGTGATCATCACCACCAACCTTAGCTTCTCAGAATGGGCGCAGGTCTTCGGGGATGCAAAGATGACCACCGCTCTCTTGGATCGGCTTACCCACCGCTGCCACATCCTCGAAACCGGAAACGACAGCTACCGCTTCAAGGTCAGTTCTGAGGCAGCAAAGAAAACTGCAAAGGAGGCCAAAACATTG
>NZ_SZNL01000051.1:0-2155 GCF_005068605.1 Sulfitobacter sp. 15WGC
AACCAAACCGCCCACATATCTCTTCAGATATCAAATTTTCAAACAGCGTTGAGACAAAAGAAACTGAGATGCGCCCTAACTTCTTGGCGCGCCCCGCCTCTAATACCTCGAATTCTTATCCGCCTCGTGATCCGAACCACCGCGTCTCCGCTGCCGTCCGCCCCGTCTGGCGCCCCAGCGGTGCGTCTCAGCGCCGCCGGTAGAGGGGGTTCTAAGGTTAGTGGGGCAAAGCCGCAAGCAGAAATTTGAGAAAAGATGAGATTTCGAGGAACTTTTCGGCAAGATGCTGAAATGGCGTGCTAATTTCCCGCATCTAACGCGCGGGAGCTGGCCCCCCCTGCCCTATCTAAGCCGATACCCTCACTGCCGGCCCATGAATCGACCGCGATTCACGGGATCACAGGGCAAAATCGGCGACTCGCGGCGCAGGCCCTACCCCTCCCCTGCATCCTCCTCCGCCCGACTGAGCGGAAGCGGCTCTTTGAAGGTGAGCGTGCGGTAAGGGAAAGGAATCTCCAGTCCAGCCTCGTCCAGCGCCCGTTTCACCGCGGTCACCACCTCATCCCGAGAGCGGCGCTGCTCGACCGGGGCTGAGCCTGTCCACCAAGTCACCTCGAAGTTGATGGAGGACTCCCCGAACTCCTGCGCAAAAACCTGAATCGGATGCTCCCCCTGCTCTACCGTCTCGCAGCGCGCGACGGCCTCGGAGATCACTGCCCGCGCCTCACCCAGATCGACATCATAGGCCACCCCGCAGATCACGGTTTGCCGACGGTGCTTTTGATCCGTGCGCACATAGACGGGGTTCTTGAAAAGCATCGCATTGGGCACGATCACCAGTTGCCCGTCTGTCTGGCGGATATGACTTTCCCTGATGGCGATATGGGTGACCTTGCCCTCGATCCCCTCGCATTCGATATGATCCCCCATGCGCATCTCACGGCGAAAGAGGATGATGATCCCGGCGAGGAAATTCTCAAAGACGTCCTTGAAAGCGAAGCCAATGGCGACCGACCCGATGCCGAGCCCCGCCAGAATGCTGGCAGGTGTGAGGCCGGGAAAGACGATCACGGCCGCGATCATGATGCCAAAGACCCAGATGAGGATAGATGTCAAAAGGGTAAAGAGGTCGTGAAGGCTCGGGCGCAGCTTGGTGCGGGACAAGGTTCTACTGACCAGCGACCGCCCAAGCGCGGCAATGGCCCAGGTCAATATCAATACGAGGGTTGCGACAGCGATCTGTGGCAAGAGTGCGATTGCATCTCGCGCCATCTCCATGATCTGGCGCCACATGATCCTGACTGGCTCCACCCTGCCCCTCCTCTGGCTGTTTGGTAGATTGCCGCAAAACCCATGCTGCGGCGAGTGTTAATTGCGCGCCCCTCAACGCGCCACCACTGGCCGTGTGATGATCGGGGGCTAGCTTAGGGCAAGGTTTAATCTGTTTGGAAAGGAGCCCGGCGCACCCGGCGTGACACTATGGACATCATTCGCATCATCATCGCTATCCTACTGCCCCCTCTTGGGGTGTTCTTGCAGGAAGGTCTGGGAAAGCACTTCTGGATTAACATTCTCCTGACCTTGCTGGGCTACCTGCCCGGGATCGTCCATGCGCTCTATATCATCATCAAAAGGTGATGGCGCGGGCAGCAGCCCGAATAGAAAAAGCGCGCCTCCGGTAAGAGGCGCGCTTTTGCAATCAATCAGATAGTTTGTCCTTGGCGTCACCGACACCCTTTTGCACTTTGCCCTCGGCCTGATCGGCCTGACCTTCGTGCTTCAGGTCTTCGTTGCCTGTGGCATCGCCAGCTTCTTCTTTCAGCTTGCCACCGATGTCTTTCGCCTTGCCTTTTGCTTGGTCGTCATTTGCCATGGTTGCTCTCCTCTATCTAGGTAGGGGAACAACGTTGGGCAGGAGGCGCGGGTTCCGTTGCGGGTGAGGGAAATCACGCGCTGATGGTGGCGAGGGTGTGGTCTGTTTGATTTGGTCTGAAATGGTGCCCGGGGGCGGGAAATACTTTTCCTTCAGATGTTGATTGTCACTGAGAACTGACCCGGTATTTTCACCGAGATTTGACCCACCCTCAGTTATGCGTCGTGGTCTATGATGCGGTCAATGTTTTGGCCTCCTTTGCAGTTTTCTTTGCTGCCTCAG
>NZ_SZNL01000052.1:0-1988 GCF_005068605.1 Sulfitobacter sp. 15WGC
AACCGATGGCGAACGACTTGATCGCGATTGGCAGCTAGGCGGTTGCATTTGTCGTCGAACTGTCTATATAGGAATTTGGAACGAAGCGGCTTATGATGAGATAGCTCATATTGTTGAGTATCTTCCACGCTTCTTATCCGAAGTCAGTTAAGGTTCCTGCTCATTAGGCAGGGGGCATCTCGTTTTATGCTGACTCGACATTTCCCATTTTACTTTGCCGAAGCCCACAAATTTAGGGCATTTCTGGCGTTTCGTTAGGAGAATTTATGAACGAAGAGAATAGTTTTGCACGCGTTGTGATCGAAGGCCAAAACCTTCCGCCATTTCTTGCTCGAGCTTTCGAGGTTGAAGAGAAGGCCCTTAAGATCGAGAAAGTGGAAGGGGAAGAGGAAGGTTTCGACACAGTTTCCTTCCTTAGCGGGAAGGTCGCAGGCTGGTTTGTTCGCTCGCAAAACAACTTTCACTGTGTCGAAAACCTGTCCAGCCGTCTAACGAAGAGAGACGTGCAGCGCATGACAGTGGCCCGGGTGCGCAGATGCTTCCCTGATCTTGCTGTCGATGAGAACCAATGGCGGCAGGTTTTCAAGAGAGCTATCGAAGAAACCCATGACGACCCAACGCAGACTATTCCGATCTGGAATGGCACTACTCGCTGCTGCCCGGGCGTACCCACGCAAGTGGTTCCCGCAAGCGAAATGGTGTTCGTAAACACTTGGCGCTCACCCGCGTATCGCCAGCTTGGCATCGAGAGCGAAGACATCGGCCTGTTCGACGAACTTCTCTCGCGGATATTCCCACACGAGGTGGATCGGCAAGTCTTTAAGGACTGGCTCTCTTGGTGTCTGCAAAACGAAGCAGACAAGCCAGCATGGGCCCCTTTTCTCTATTCGCGGCGAAAGGGAACGGGGAAGAGTACCCTTTGCCAGCTCGTGGTTAAGTTGTTCGGAGACGAGAACTCAATCACGCAGAACAGCATCGAGAAGCTGACAGGTCGCTTCAATAAGCCGCTTCTAGACAGCAAGCTCGTGGTCTCGGAAGAGTTGCAGCTAAGGCCCGACTCGTCTCGTGGCAACACTCTCAAGACGTACATCTCAGAAAAGGTCACGACTTCGGAGGTTAAGGGTAGAGAGGTTGAAAAGGTGCGGCAGCACTGCTGCTTCTTGTTCACTACAAACCACCTGCCGCTGTGGATCGAGGCTGATGAGCGCCGCTATTACGTTATCGACGTAGATCATGATGGTAGCGCATCCGGTCCCAACGCTGCAGAGTTTGGCGCTTTCGTGGCCGAGTTCCTAGCCTGGATGGGGGATGACGAGAATATTGCTCGGCTGTACAACGCCTTGCTTAAACATCGCCAGTCCAACAGCTTTAATCCACGCGCTCTGAACCTTTCGGCTATCGAGACCCCCGTTATGCAGCAGATTATGGGCGCCTCCCGGGAAGTATCGCTTGTTCGGCTCGAAGAATGGCTTGCAGAGATGGAGGTTTTTGCGCTGCCTCAGGAGAAGATTGCATCGTTTTTCATTGAAACGCTGCGCACTAACCAGAACCGCATACGACACATGATGCCAGAACTGCGCTGGCGACCAATCAGCGTGAAGTGGGGGGGGGCGTAGATCATGCAAGGGTGGTTTGGGTTCATCCGGACTACCAAGTTGCTGGGGGACGAGTTCGAGGGCCAGAAGACTATGATCAACCTATTGAAGCAGAAGGCGCACTCCTATGAGCGGCGGCCCGATGGTACTTGTTCGCGATATCCACGAGGCTTGGTATGAAGATATCTTCGAACACCACCTAGAAGAGGCTTTAGAGAAAGTGGACAGCTTGTTTCGCAAAGCAGAGGTGGATGAGAACGGGTGCATGGTAACCGCGACGGCCCAACCTAGAAAAGTGCGGTTCCAAGGGGGGCAAGACAGAGCTTATCGCTTCGTCTATTGCGTCCGAAACCGCCTAGCTGCCAATCGCGATCAAGTCGTTCGCCATCGGTG
>NZ_SZNL01000053.1:0-1844 GCF_005068605.1 Sulfitobacter sp. 15WGC
TGTAGCCGCAAAGCAGTAATGTCACCCATCGGCAAAGCAGAAGTGTCACTCTCCTTGCATACGGTAGCGAGGATTAGTGGACATGGGATGGGTGACGATGAGCGAGCGCGAGTTGAACCGCGTTGAGGTTTTGGCGCAGGTCGATGATGGGCGGCTGAGCGTCGACAACGCGGCGAACATGCTGGACCTGACACGGCGGCAAGTGTTTCGGCTTTTGAAGCGGTATCGCCAGGACGGTGCATCTGCGATCCGGCACAAGTCGCGTGGGCGCGCGCCGAACAACCAAATCCACTCAGCCAAACGCGATTATGCGCTGACCGTCATCAAGGAACATTATCCGGACTTCGGGCCGACGCTTGCGGCTGAGATGTTGGCCGAACATCATGGGTTAAAGGTCTCGCGTGAGACGGTGCGCAAGTGGATGGTTGAAGATGGCATCTGGCTGTCTCGCAAGCAGCGCCGCCAGTTTCATCAACCTCGCCTGCGCCGGGAATGCTTCGGTGAGCTGATCCAGATCGACGGCTCGGACCATCGCTGGTTTGAAGACCGCGCACCACCTTGCACCCTGCTTGTGTTCATCGATGACGCGACCAGCACGCTCATGGAACTGCGGTTTGTGAAGTCAGAGAGCACGTTCAGCTACTTTGAAGCTTTGGAAAGCTATCTGCACAAACACGGTCGCCCGGTCGCGTTCTATTCTGACAAGCACACGGTGTTCCGTGTCTCCAAAGAGGACGCCAAGGGTGGTGCGCGGATCACCCAGTTTGGTCGGGCGCTGAGTGAGCTGAACATCGAGATTCTCTGCGCCAATTCGAGCCAGGCCAAAGGCCGTGTCGAACGCGCCAACCGCACGTTGCAGGATCGGCTGGTCAAGGAACTGCGCATCGCGGGCATTTCAGACATGGAAGCTGGAAACGCCTATTTGCAAGGCTTCAAAGACCGCCACAACGCCAGGTTCGCCAAGGCCCCGGCCAGGTCGGACAACCTGCATCGCGCGCTCAATGTCGAGCCGGATCGGCTGGCAGATGTGCTGTGCTGGCGCGAGAACCGCTATGTCGGCAGGCAGTTAACGTTCTCCTACGACCGCAAGCGGATCATGCTCGAAGAGAGTGACATCACGCGCGGGCTGGTTGGCAAATACGTGGACACCTACGCCTTTGTTGATGGCCGGTTCGAGGTGCGCTCCAAAGGCCGCTCCCTGCCCTACACAGTCTTCGACATGGATCAGCGCGTCACCCATGCGGCAATCACCAGCAACAAAAACCTGAGCGCAGTTCTGGAACACATCAAGGAGATGCAGGACGCCGCGCCGCCAAAGCCGAAGGTGCGGACAAATTCCGAGAAGATGGGTTATAAACCGAATGGGCGGCGTCCTGGCAGGCCCTCAGGATCGAAAGCCAAGAAGAAGATTGCGCAGGCGGCGGAATAGGCCAAAATCGACGGTATGACTGAGGACGAGCCAGAGATCATCTTTTCCGAATACACCCAGACCGTCACCATCGACGGGCATCACTTTGACGTCGAGATTTACAAGACCAGCATCGATCCCGGCTGGATCCTGTCAGTTGAGAACCAATTCGGCACGTTGACGATTTCAGACAATCCGCCCTTCTTTGGTGATGTCCTTGCGTGGCGTGCCTTTGAAAAGATCGTGCGCGAAGACGGCGTCAGAGCATTCTACAATCAGACCGAACAACGGAAGCTGGGTCTCTAAGCCAATCCCCGCAAGGCTTTTCGGCCCTTCGATATGTGGGGTCTCCGGGCTGCAAAGCCTTGCTACCGTCGCGCCCAGTAGTGACATTCCTGCTTTGCAAACCCAGTGACATTTCTGAATGGTGTTTACA
>NZ_SZNL01000054.1:0-1289 GCF_005068605.1 Sulfitobacter sp. 15WGC
GGCAATCTCCCGGCTGCACTGCCGCGCATCGAAGAGGTTATCGAACCCGACAGCCTGATCTGCCCTTGTGGCTGTGGTGTCATGCACAAGATCGGCGAAGACCGCAGCGAGCGGCTGGACATCGTGCCAGCGCAGTTACGTGTGATTGTCACCGTGCGCCCGAAATACGCCTGCCGGACCTGCACCGACGGCGTGACCCAGGCTCCCGCACTATCGCATCTGATCATGGGTGGTCTGCCGACCGAGGCCAGCATCGCCCATGTGCTGGTCAGCAAATATGCCGACCACCTGCCATTGTATCGTCAGAGCCAGATCCTGGCGCGGGCTGGCCTTGATCTGCATCGCGCCGTCTTAGCCGATTGGGTAGGTAAGGCAGCATTCCACCTCAAGCCCATCGTCGACCGGCTGGCTGAACACCTGAAACGATCCGACAAGCTGTTCATGGACGAGACGACGGCTCCCGTGCTGGATCCGGGGCGTGGAAAGACAAAGACCGGGTATCTCTGGGCACTGGCCCGCGATGACCGGCCATGGGGCGGTGAGGACCCACCCGGTGTGGTCTACTTCTATGCACCCGGTCGGGCGGGCGAGAATGCCGAAACATTCCTCACAGGCTTTGACGGCATCCTGCAGATAGACGGATATCAGGGCTACAACCGGCTGACCAAACCTACCCGCAAGAGCGGTGATCCCATTCGGGTGGCCCATTGTTGGGCACACGCGCGCCGCAAGCTGAAGGAAGTCTTTGACCGCGACGGCTCACAGATCGCTGCCGAAGGCCTGCGCCGTATTGCAGAAATCTATACCGTCGAAGCCGATATCCGTGGCATCGACCCCGACCAGCGATTATCGGCCCGTCAGGCTCGCAGCGCCCCGCTGGTCGCAGCCTTCGGTGATTGGCTGCAGGCGCAACGCCGCAAGATCTCTGCCAAATCCCGGCTGGGTGAAAAGCTGAATTACATCCATAATCACTGGGATGGGCTTCAGACCTTCCTGTCCGACGGACGCGTCGAGATCGACAACAACCGCGTCGAAAACCTGATCCGCCCCATCACTTTAAATCGCAAGAATGCACTCTTCGCCGGTCACGACGAAGGCGGCATCGCTTGGGGCCGCATCGCCTCGCTGATCGAGACCTGCAAGATCAACGACGTCGAGCCCTTCGCCTATCTCAAGACAACCCTGACAGCGATCGCCAATGGTCATCCGCAAAGTCGCCTCGACGATCTGCTCCCGTGGAACTTCAAACCGTCAAGCTAAGTGGATGGTGCTGTCCAGCTACCGCTTAC
>NZ_SZNL01000055.1:0-1236 GCF_005068605.1 Sulfitobacter sp. 15WGC
AAGAAAATGACGATCCAAAGCCGCCGCTTGCAACATCAAAAACAAGCAGCATAATCAATCACGCAAACGAACCAGAGCCTCCAAAGTTCAAGCCGCTCTGATGTCCCATTTTATATGACGACGGACAGTCTCCCTCCAACTACTGGTCTGGGAGTGAACTAAGCTAATTGGTGCCAAGTTCCTTGGCGTCGTTCTGCTTGGCAACTGATCGCGCATTTGAGGGCGGTGAACCGAACTAAGCATCGTACGAGCGGTACCCTGCGGCTGGTCAGGCAGTCAAAGCAATGAGCAAGTTCTTTCTCATCCTCGCGCTTTATTGAAACCATTTTGCCAAAGCAAACATTGCATTTGGGTAAACTGAATTTTTGAAAGCCCCGTATTTTTGGGCCGTAGCAGGATAGGAGCACGCTATGACAGATCAGAATTTTGATGCCCTCGACAGCCCGCAAAGCCAGCCCGGCCGGGAGCATAAGATGGACCCCGCGCCCGATTACACCCCGCGCTACCCCGGTTCCGACCGGCTTAAGGATAAGGTGGCGCTGATCACCGGGGGCGACAGCGGGATTGGCCGCGCCACGGCGCTGCTCTATGCGCGGGAGGGGGCGGATGTCGCCATCGTCTACCGCAACGAAAGCCGCGACGCGGAAGAGACCAAGCGATTGGTCGAAGCCGAGGGCCGTCGGGCGCTGTTGCTGGAGGGCGATGTGGGTGAGAAAGCCTTTTGCAAAGATGCCGTAAGCCGCACGATGGCGAGCTTTGGCAAGATCGACATCCTCGTCAACGATGCGGGCGAACAACACGCGCAGGAAAGCCTCGAAGACATCGAAGAAGCGCAGATCGAACGCACGTTCCGCACCAATATCATCGGCATGATCCTGATGACGCAAGCAACGCTGCCGCATTTGAAAAAGGGCGCGCGGATCATCTGTGTCACTTCGATCACCGCCTATAAGGGGCAGGACCTACTGCTCGACTATGCATCGACCAAAGGGGCGATCCTGTCCTTCCTGCGGGCGATGGCGAGCAAGCTGGCGCCCAAGGGTATTTTGGTCAACGGCGTGGCCCCGGG
Organism: Sulfitobacter sp. 15WGC; assembly: GCF_005068605.1. NCBI lineage: Bacteria > Pseudomonadati > Pseudomonadota > Alphaproteobacteria > Rhodobacterales > Roseobacteraceae > Sulfitobacter > Sulfitobacter sp. 15WGC. The sequence goes on from NZ_SZNL01000055.1 coordinate 1,070, forward strand.
GCCGATCTGGACCCCGCTGATCCCGGCCTCCTTCCCGGCAGATAAGGTTGAGGAATTTGGCGAAAACACCCCCCTTGGCCGCCCCGGTCAGCCGAATGAGGTGGCCCCGTCACTGCTGTTCCTCGCCTGCGAGGACTCATCTTATATGAGCGGCCAGGTGCTGCATC
>NZ_SZNL01000056.1:0-1235 GCF_005068605.1 Sulfitobacter sp. 15WGC
AAAAAAGCGCTGCACCGCGCGCGCTGGCTTGAGGTCATCTGGATCGCGGTCTTAGGGTCGATCGTGGCGGCAATCTATTTTGCAGTGGGCAGCAGCCAAGCGATGAAAACCGCATGGATCGAAGACCTGCTCAGCTTTGTGCCGCCCATCGCCTTTCTCGTTGGCTCATGGATCGAGGGATGGAAGCCCAACCGCCGTTTCCCACTGGGCTATATCCGTGTCACATCAATCGCTTATCTGATCAGCGCCGTGTCGCTCGGCGGGGTCGGGATCTTTCTTATCGTCGACTCTTCCATCGCGCTCATCAAACAGGAGCACCCCACCATCGGCAGTGTCGAGTTTTTCGGCACCACCATTTGGTTCGGCTGGGTGATGATCGCGGCGCTGGCCTATAGCGTCGTGATGCCGGTCATTTTCGGCCATTTAAAAATGAAACCCGCCAAGATGCTCCATGACAAGACGCTTTATGCCGATGCCATGATGAACAAGGCGGATTGGATGACAGGGCTTGCCGGGATCGTGGGCATCCTCGGGATCGGGATGGGCTGGTGGTGGGCCGACGCGGTCGCGGCCATCGTGATCGCCTTGGACGTGCTGCATGACGGTTTCAAACACACCGGCGCGGCGATCCGGGACCTCAGCGATGAGATGCCGCGCACGATTGAAGATAAGGATTTCGACCCGCTGATCGGAGAGGTGCAGAATACTTTCAACGCGCTGCCGTGGGTCCGCGAAAGCCGCCTGCGCCTGCGCGAAGAAGGGCGTTTTCTGACCGGCACGATCTATGTCGTGGCGCATGAAAACGGCGCTACGCCCGAGAGGGTCGAAGCGGCGGAGGCCGAATTGCTCGACCTGCATTGGCGCATTCACGACATCTCGATCATGCCGCGAACTAAGATTGCAGGGTCGGTCACGATTGAAGGCGCGGATGACGGCACTCTGCCGTTGCGTTCTGGCGCTCGGCGGCGTCCGGTGGGGTGACCGGGGGCGGATCGCGTCAGATTTAAAGCTGACCTACAGACACGCCCCCGCATCGACTTTGCCCCGCGCCATCGCACGCGGGGCAACATTCATCTGGCTTATGCGCCGACCAACGTGCCGCCGTTCGGATGCAGCACCTGGCCGCTCATATAAGATGAGTCCTCGCAGGCGAGGAACAGCAGTGACGGGGCCACCTCATTCGGCTGACCGGGGCGGCCAAGGGGGGTGTTTTCGCCAAATTCCTCAACCTTATC
>NZ_SZNL01000057.1:0-1079 GCF_005068605.1 Sulfitobacter sp. 15WGC
GTCCTCGAACGCCAGCTGCCGCTCATCCTCGGGCAGCTTTTCCGACCTTTTGCCATGCAGGGCATGGTTCAGTTCAGCGATCAGATGCTGTTGGCGTTGGGTAATATCCTGAAGCGCTGTGATCGTTTCCATCAAGGTCGCAACCACTTCACGCTGCGCGGCAGGGATGGTGGAAAGGTCAATGACAGGCGTCTCAATCATGCCGCGAGACTACGATAAAACCACAGTAAAAACACGCAAAAGACACCGGTTGATTCATTCTGCCGCAGCCGGTGGGCGCATCTCCAGTGCCTTGACCTTCCGCCAGTCCAGACCGGCAAACAGAGCTTCGAACTGGGCGTGGTTCAGCGCCATTACCCCGTCCTTGATCGCAGGCCAGGTGAAGGTCGTATCTTCCAACCGCTTGTAGGCCATCACCAGTCCTGTGCCGTCCCAGTAGAGCAGCTTCAGCCGATCCGCCCGGCGCGAGCGGAATACAAACACCGTGCCGGTAAATGGATCCTTGCGCAGCACCGACGACACGATCGCCGCCAGACCGTCATGACCTTTCCTGAAGTCCACAGGCTGCGTCGAGACGAGAACCCGCACACGGTTTGACGGGAACATCACGGGTTGGCTTCCAAGCCGCGCACGACCGATACAATCCGTTCCGCCGAGGCCCCGGCTTCCAACCGGATCACGACCGCGCCCATGACAATCTCCGGCCGATCCTCCGCGCCAGTTTTACCAAGCGGGGCATCGTCAACTGGTCCAACGATCAGAGACGCGAATTCCGCAGGATCCTCCGGCGCAGGGAGCACCAGTCGTCCGGTTCGCGCAAGCGTCCGCCACGAGGACAGATGGTTCGCAGGCACACCATGCCGCAGCGCTACAGCATTCACCGTGCTGCCCGGCAACAGCGTCTCCGCCACGATCCGTGCTTTCAGTTCATCCGGCCATTTCCGGTTCCGACGACCCCGGCCGCCAACCGGGAGAACCTCCGATGTAGTCTCCATGGAGAAAATCCAGTCCAACAATCAACAGGGTCCAATGAACCCATCACCATGACAGACGGAAGGTGGGCGGCAGGAAACGCTTAC
>NZ_SZNL01000058.1:0-1072 GCF_005068605.1 Sulfitobacter sp. 15WGC
TCAAAAATCCCATGTCGATCACTCCAAATCCCCCCAACCAAAACCGTCGGGGAAGTGTGTTCACATGGGTCAATTCTCAGTGACAATTTATGGGGCTACCGGGTCAGTTCTCAGTGACAATCAACAAGATGGGCATTGGGACGTTGTAGCGTCATCGTCCTATGCCTATGGTCCCAGAAAAACTGAGGTCCAAAATGCTGACAGGCACCATCCGCTCGCAAATCGATCAAATCTGGAACGCCTTCTGGTCCGGTGGCGTCTCAAACCCGCTTTCAGTAATCGAACAGCTGACATTTCTGATGTTTATTAAGCGGTTAGATGACCTGCAAACGGTCGAGGAGCGAAAGGCCGAAGATCTGGGCATTCCAATGCAGCGCAGCATCTTCCCAGAGGGCGCAAACGACAAGGGCGAACCGTTCGAGAACCTACGCTGGTCGCGCTTCAAGCATTTTGAAGCTCGGGAGATGATGAGGATCGTGGACGAGCACGTCTTTCCGTTCCTGCGGGCCCTAGGTGAAGAGGGCTCGTCCTACGGCACCCACATGAAAGACGCGCGATTGGGTTTCTCCAACCCCAACCTGTTGGCCAAGGTCGTTCAGATGCTCGACGAGATTCCGATGGAGGACCGCGACACCAAGGGCGACGTTTACGAATACATGCTTGGCAAGATCGCCAGCGCCGGCCAGAACGGCCAGTTCCGCACGCCGCGCCACATAATTGAATTGATGGTTAATCTGATGGCGCCCACGCCCACTGACGTGATCTGTGACCCTGCTGCGGGCACCAGCGGTTTCTTGGTCGCCGCGGCCGAGTATCTGCGCACGCACCACCCCCAAATGCTGCGCAACACCGAAAGCCGTGACCACTTTCACAACCAGATGTTTCACGGATTTGACTTCGATGCGACCATGCTTCGGATCGGCGCCATGAACATGACACTGCACGTGACCTGCCCCCCACTGGTCCCTCGTTCATGACGAGAGCCTGCGGGTTTGATTTTGATAGTCGTCGGTTTCGGGCTTGGCAAGCGCGCCGGGCGCGGAGCCCTCAAATTGCTCAAGCGTCCGGCGCG
>NZ_SZNL01000059.1:0-1006 GCF_005068605.1 Sulfitobacter sp. 15WGC
TAGATCCGCACCAGCGCATCCAGCTCACGCGCAACACGCGCGCCGGAGATGCTGGTGTCAGCAATCAGGCACAGGTTTTCGCGGCTGCAATCGTCTATCACTGCCAGGATGCGGAATTTCCGGGATGCCCCGAAGCTGTCAGCCAGGAAGTCCAGAGACCAGCGCGCATTGGGATACGCAGCCTCCGGCATCGGGGAGCGCGTTCCACGGGCCCGCTTGCGGCCGCGCCGCCGCTTCACTGACAGCCCTTCTTCCCGGTAGAGCCGATACAGTTTCTTGTGGTTCATTCTCATGCCCTTGCGCTCAAGCAACACGCCAATCCGGCGGTAGCCGAACCGGCGCCGCTTTCCGGCGATCTCCTGCATCTCCTTGCGGATCTCAGGGCAGTCCCCTCTCGCACATGCTGTGCATGTGCTGCCGGGCAGCGGGACGGGCGTTCGCGCCGGACTGTCTTTGGGTCGACACCAACAAGCCGACAGGCCCGGCGCTGCGAGATGCCGTGATCCCGCATCGCCCTGAGCGCCGCCTCTCGCCGCTTGGTCAGCGTCGTCAGCTCTTTCCCAGAAGATCCTTCAGAACCACATTGTCCAGCATCGTATCGGCCAGCAGCCGCTTCAGCTTGGCGTTCTCGTCCTCCAGCGCCTTCAGCCTCGCGGCCTCCGACACCTCCATGCCGCCATACTTGGACTTCAGCTTGTAGAACGTTGCCGGGCTGAGCCCGTGCCTGCGGCACACCTCCGCCGTCGGCATGCCTGCCTCTTGCTCCTTGATCATCCCGATAATCTGCGGCTCGGTAAAACGGCTCTTCCGCATTCGTCTGCTCCTCCAGGGTTGGGCAGACTCTACATCATGGTGAGGGATTTCGCGGGGGGCAGGTCATTCATCGTAGCCTTTAAGGAGCGAAGATGAACAAGAAGCCCGGAACATCGAAAGACGCAGCTGACAAGCTGGTCAAAAAGATCCGCCGCAAGACCCGCCAGACCTACTCGGCGGAGGAGAAGATCCG
>NZ_SZNL01000005.1:0-37313 GCF_005068605.1 Sulfitobacter sp. 15WGC
CCTCTCCTGGGCACCATATTCCCCGACAAATGATTGACTGTAGATCAGGCATCAAACGGCCCCGACGCCCTACCCCTCGGGGTGCTGCGAGCCGCCGGCCTCGGACGGCCCTATTGGACGCGGACACCCGCATTTTGCAGGCAAAGCTGTAGCCGCGTAGCAAGCTCGTCCAAGCTGAAAGGCTTTTTCAAACAATCGCTTGCCCCCGCCGCCAAAGCGCGGCGCAGCAGATCGGCGTCTTTCCGGGTCGAGATCATGACGACCGGGATGCCCCGATAGAACGGCAAGCCTTTGACCTGGCTACAGAACTCAAGCCCATCCATCGCGGGCATCATGAAATCGGTGATGATCACATCCGTCGCGATCCGCTCCTGCGCCAGCGCGACCAGAGCTTGGGCGGGGCAGCCATAATCTGCCACGCAGGAAAACCCGACCTCGGCGAGGGACGCTTGAATGAACTGTCGTGCGATCTCAGAATCGTCGATAACGATAGCATTCCAGTTCATCGCGCCCCGCCTTACACTTTAATCACGCCCCAAGGGTCACCCTAGTGGTGAGGGACTTAATATGACGTGAATGCTTAAATGCGTTTGCCGACGAACATCGCCGAGTCGGAACGCACGCAGGCGATCTCACCCCTTTGCCAGATAAGCTCCCCCTGTGCGGTCGCGTATTTGCCCATGCTGACGCAGGCGGTGATCGGGGTGATTTCGCTAACGGCTTGGGCGGCGTCGAAACTGTTGCTGAACTGAATGGACATGGCTTGTGCTCCTGAGTTGACTTGTCTCAACCTTCACACATCTCGCCGCGCAATGCCTGCTGGCGTCGGGATAAGCGCCCTATTCTAAGGTATAGAGCGCCCCTCCCTCGGGCTGCGGTCAATGCCTGTTCAGCAGCTTTTGGTACTTCGATACAAAGAGATGCGCGCCCTTCATCTTTTGCGTCACCCAATCGCCCGCGGTGAAGAGCATCAAAAAGCTATTGCCGCGCACCGGCCCCAAGGGCAGCAGAATCGGTGCCTCCGCGCCCCAAGGGCGATAGGTTTTCATATCCGCCAGCTTGCGGCCCGTGATCAGCCCGGTGAGGGTCTTTCTCAGCCATGGCAACTGCCGGCTGACCGCGACGATGGTCATATTGTCGCCGGGGTCCGCCACATCCCCCGCGGCAAAGACATTGGGCAGGGATGAGGGGCGCAGATAGCCATCGGTCTTGATCCGCTCCGCGGCGGTAACCTCGGCCCCGGGCAGGTTCTTCAACAATTCTGACGCGGCGCGCGCGCCCAAAACGGGGAAGATCAGATCGAATGTCCGCTCCGCCCCGCCGTCAAGGGTGAGGCTGCCCGCATGTGGCTCTGTCATGGAGGCGAGCCCTTCGGCCTTCTTGCCGAGGATCAGCTCCACCCCGGCGCGCTTCAGCTTCCTGCTCAGCGAGGCGCCGAGGCTGTCGGGCTTTCCGGCAAAAAGCTTGTCGTCTTTGGTGATCAGGGTGATCTCTTTGTCGGGCATGGCATGGGCGATCTCACCGGCAAGCTCGACCCCGACGGCGCCCGCGCCGATGATGCCCACGGTCTTGGCCGCCAGCAGTTTTTCACGCGTCTCTTGGTTCGCGGCCCGCAGCCCGTCGATATCTGCGCCCTTGGGCTTGAACGGCGTCGCATAGTCCGAACCGGTGGCGACGACGATATAATCCGCCTCGACCCGCGTGCCGTCCTCCAGCGTGACACCCTCGCCATCGACAGCAGTCGCCCGCGCCGCAACAACGCGGCCCCGTTTCAACAAACGGTCATAGGGGATCAGCGATTCCTCAACCAAACTGGGCTGCACCACGGCGCGGATCATCGCGGAGGCATGTACGAAATGACTGCGCGGCTCGATCAAGGTCACCTCGGCGATCTGGTCCATCGCTTTGGCCAGTTCAGCCCCCAGATAGCCGCCCCCTACGATTGCGATACGCTTGCCCATCGGTGCCTCTCCTTTTGATCGGTTTCGCCTGCTGGACAGTCTGCCCGCGTGGTCAGCTTTCTACATAGGTGCTCTACCACCGATTTCTCGCAGAACGTGGCGAAAGCCGCCGATCTTGCCATCACCGGGGGCTAAATGCCCATGCGATAAGCGCCGGGAAGGGCGCGATTCTCTTAAATGGTGCAACATATTGTTTAGAATCATCGCACCTGTTTAACTCCCCCCAGCGACAGGGAGAGCCGCGACACAATGAAAGACACCAAAGCAGAGACTTTTCTGCGTTTCGATAACGTCAAGAAGAGCTACGATCAGGAAAATCTCGTCGTCAAAGGCTTCGACATGGATGTGCAGGAGGGGGAGTTCATTACCCTTCTTGGCCCCTCGGGCTCGGGCAAGACCACCGTATTGATGATGCTGGCAGGGTTTGAGAGCGTCACCTCGGGCGATATCGCGATCAATGGCCGGTCGATCAACAAGACCGCGCCGAACAAGCGCAACATCGGCATGGTGTTCCAGAACTACGCGCTGTTCCCGCATATGACCGTGGCCGAAAACCTCGCCTATCCGCTGAGCGTGCGCAAAATGTCCAAGGCAGATATCCAAGAGCGGGTGGCCGAGTATCTGTCGCTGGTCGAGCTTTCCGCCTTTGGCGACCGTCGCCCCGGGCAACTTTCGGGCGGGCAACGGCAGCGCGTGGCGCTGGCCCGCGCGATGATCTTCCAGCCGACGCTCATTCTGATGGACGAACCTCTCGGCGCGCTCGACAAGAACCTGCGCGAACAGATGCAGTTTGAGATCACCCGCCTGCACAAGCAGATCGGCTTTACCGTCATCTACGTCACCCACGACCAGACCGAGGCGCTGTCGATGTCCGACCGGATCGCCGTCTTCAACGACGGTGTGGTGCAGCAATGCGCCCCGCCCGCGGAATTGTACGAGCGGCCGGTGAATGCCTTCGTGGCCGAATTCATCGGCGAGAACAACTTCGTGCAGGGCCGCGTCACCCGGATCGAAGGCGAGATCGCCAAGGTCGAGACCGATACCGGCACGATCACCACGCAAACCTCCGAAGGGCTGACCGAAGGCGCGCAATGCCGCGTCTCCATCCGGCCCGAGAAACTGTTCATCCATCCCACGACCCACGCCCATGACAACGCGCTGACGGCGACCTTTGTCACGCGCATCTATGTGGGCGATTTCATCCGATATTATTTCCGCCTGCCGGACGGCACCGACATTATCGTCAAAGTGCTCAACGACCTGTCCGCGCCCGAGTTCGAAGAGGGCGCGACGGCGCAGCTGTTGTCCCTTACGAAAGACTGCATCGCCTTTGCCAATTAAGGGCGACCGGGGGCAAACCGGGGCCCCGCATAAAACCTGGACATGACAAGGAGAGACCGATGAAAAAGCATTTGAGTTATCTGGCCACCGCGGCGCTGATCGCCAGCCCCGCCTTGGCCGAGGACCTGACGGTGACGTCCTTTGGCGGGGCCTATGGCGCCGCGCAGATGGAACATATGATCCAGCCCTATATGGATAAATCCGGCACCAACATCCTGTTCGAAGATTACGGCGGTGGCGTGGCCGAGATGAAGGCGCAGGTCGAGGCGGGCAACATCCTGTGGGATGTCGTCGACATCGAAGTGATCGACCTCGAACGCGCCTGTGCCGAAGGCTATCTGGAAGTGATCGACCAATCGGTTCTGCCCGATGGCGACGATGGCACGCCAGCGGCGGATGACTTCATCGATGACGCGCTGGCCAATGAATGCGGCGTGGGCAATATCGTCTGGTCCGTCGTCTTTGCCGTGAACACCGAGAACGGCGAAGGCCCGAAAACCATCGAAGACTTCTTTGATACCGAGGCGTTCCCCGGCAAACGCGGTCTGCGCAAACGGCCGCAGGTCAACATGGAATGGGCGCTGCTGGCCGATGGCGTCGCCCCGGAAGAAGTTTATGAGGTGTTGGCCACCGAAGAGGGGCAGAAACGTGCCTTTGCCAAGCTCGACACCATCAAGGACGACATCACTTGGTACGACAGCTGGTCGCAGGCCCCCGTGCTGCTGAACGACGGTGGGGCGACCATGGTGCAATCCGCCAATGGTCGCATCTTCGCCGCGATCAAAGATGATGGCGCCCCCTTCGAGATCGTCTGGGACAGCCACATCTATGACCTCGACGTTTGGGCCATCATGAAGGGCACCGAGAAGAAAGAAGAGGCGATGGAGTTCATCAAATTCGCCACCGGCACCGTGCCGCTCTCGGGCATGCAGGACGTGGCCTATGGCCCGACCCGCGCCTCTGCCCAAGCGCTGCTGCCCGAGGACGTGAAACAAGATCTGCCCACCGCGCATCTTGACGAAGGCGTCAAAGCCGATGGCATCTTCTGGGCCGACTATGGCGAGACGTTGGGCGAGAAGTTCAACGAATGGCTGCTGCAATAAGCCCCCTGCCCCGCGCCTGACCGGGCGCGGGGCACCCAACCTCTATAGATGAGTAACCGCGTGTCCAGCCTCACTTCCCAAGACGCCGCCAACGCCCGTCGCCAAATGCGCAGACGCCGCCTGCAGGCGTTTCTTTTCGTGGTGCCGCTGCTGCTCTTCATCCTTTTCGCCTTTGTCGCACCGATCACCACGATGCTGTTCCGCAGCGTCTACAACCCCACCGTGGCCGAACTGGTGCCCGAAACGTTGGAGATGCTCGAAGGCTGGGAGGGCGAGAGCCTGCCCGATGCGGCGGTCATCACCCAGATGGCCATCGACATGAAGCGCATGGCAAACAACCGCACCTCCGGCAGGTTCGCCGATGAGATCAACCGCGCCCTGCCGGGCATGTCGAGCGTCATCAAATCCACCGCCCGGGGCCTGCGCCGCGCCGATGATGCCGAGCTTGCGGCCAATGGGGCAGAGATGCTGCTGGAAAAGAACGACCGTTGGGCCAAGCCCGCCACTTGGCGCGCGATCCGCAGCGCCGGGCAGGTCTATACGTCGAGCTACTACCTCACCGCTGTCGATATGGAATACAACTCCGAAGGGGACATCGTCCAACGCGACACACAGATTTACAAACAGCTCTACACTAAAACGCTGAAGATGGCGTTGATCATAACCGGGCTGACGATGCTGCTGGGCTATCCGCTTGCTTTCTACATGTCGCAGGCCAGCCCCGCGACGGCGAACTTCCTGATGGTCTTTGTCCTGCTGCCCTTCTGGACCTCGCTCTTGGTGCGCACCACCGCGTGGATCGCGCTGTTGCAAGCCGGGGGCGTGGTGAACTCGTCCCTCATCTGGGCCGGGCTGATCAACGAGCCCATTGAGCTGCTCTACAACGAGTTCTCCACCATCCTCGCCATGACCCACATCCTGCTGCCCTTCATGGTGCTGCCGCTCTACGCGGTGATGCGCGGGATCGATTCGAGTTTTATGCGCGCGGCGATCTCCATGGGGTCGAACCCCATCGGCGCGTGGTACAAGATCTACCTGCCAATGAGCCTGCCGGGCCTCTCTGCCGGGGCGCTCTTGGTCTTCATCATCTCGGTCGGCTACTACATCACGCCCGCGCTGGTCGGCGGCACCGATGGTCAGATGATCTCCAACATCATCGCTTTTCACATGCAGGTGTCCAACAACTGGGAACTGGCGGCGGCCTTGGGCTCGCTCCTGCTGATCCTGATCCTCGTTCTCTACTGGCTGTTCGACCGTTTTGTCGGCACCGACAACCTTAAGCTGGGATGACGTCATGAGCCAACTGCCCGACTATTACACGATCTGGCACAAGGCGGGGCACTATGGCCTGCGCATCATGGCGGGGCTGGTGCTGGTCTTCCTGATGCTGCCGATCCTCGTCATCATGCCGCTGTCGTTCAATGCCGAGCCCTTCTTTACCTTCACCCAAGGCATGCTGTCGCTCGACCCCGACGCCTATTCAACGCGCTGGTATCAGGAGATCGTCGATGATCAGAAATGGCGCATCGCGATCCGCAACTCCTTCGTCATCGGCATCGCGGCGGCCAGCATCGCCACCGTGCTGGGCACGCTGGCGGCGGTGGGCCTAGCCTCGCCCTGGATGCCGTTCAAACGGGTGATCACGGCGCTGTTGCTGTCGCCCATGATCGTGCCGCTGATCATCATCGCGGCGGGCATGTTCTTCTTCTACACGCAGTTCAACCTCGTGGGCACCTTCACCGGGCTGATCATCGCCCATGCCGCACTTGGCGTGCCTTTTGTCATCATCACCGTCACCGCCACGCTCAGCGGCTTTGACCGGTCACTCTTCGTCGCGGGGCTGAGCCTCGGCGCCTCACCGATCAAAGTGTTCTGGGACGTGGTGATTCCGCTCATTCGCCCCGGCGTGATCTCGGGCGGGCTTTTTGCCTTCGTGACCTCCTTCGACGAGGTGGTGCTCGTGCTCTTCCTCGCGGGGCCAGAGCAGCGCACGATTCCGCGGCAGATGTTCTCGGGCCTGCGCGAGCAGATCAACCCTACGATTCTGGCAGTGGCGACGCTGCTGGTGGTGCTCTCGGCGACGATGCTTTTTGTGCTGGAAGCCCTGCGCCGACGCTCGGCCCGGCTGCGCGGTCAAGAATAAGCAAAACCGCCCGAGGGCGGCACCAAACACCTGATCCATAACCATTTAAGGGGGGGTGAGTGGTGAGCCGTGATGGGTTCGAACCATCGACCTACTGATTAAAAGTCAGTTGCTCTACCAACTGAGCTAACGGCCCACTAGGCGGGTAACTAGAAATTACGGGCGGCAGGGTCAAGCCCTTAATTACGAAAATCTTGCGAGATGCTGGATTAGTTTTCATGCCGGGGTTATATGCGCCGAATGTACAGCGATCAGACCCCCGGTTTGCCCTTCATGAAGATGCATGGGCTTGGCAATGATTTCGTCGTGTTCGATGCACGCGCGGAAGGAATCGACGTGACCCCGGCGATGGCGCAGGCCATCGGGCACCGGCAATTTGGCGTGGGATTCGATCAGCTTGCGGTGATCACGCGCGGGACGGGCGACGCGCATCTGACCTTTTACAACAGCGACGGCTCCCTTTCCGCCGCCTGTGGCAACGCCACCCGCTGCATCGCGCGCTATCTGATGGACGACACAGGCCACGATTCGCTGCATCTGACCACCGCGCGTGGCGATCTGGCAGCGAAAGACGCCGGGGGTGGCCTGACCTCCGTCAACATGGGCCATCCGCAGCTAAAGTGGGACGAGGTGCCGCTGGCGCGCGAGATGGACACGCTGCATCTGCCGATCGACGGCGACCCGACAGCCACCGGCATGGGCAATCCGCATTGCACCTTTTTCGTGGAAGACGCTGAGGCGGTGGACCTTTCCGACCTCGGCCCCCGCGCCGAGCATGATCCGCTCTACCCTGAGCGCACCAACGTGCAGGTCGCGCAGATCGTCGGGCCGGACCACATCCGCATGCGCGTCTGGGAGCGCGGCGTCGGCGTGACGCTCGCCTCTGGCTCCTCCTCCTGCGCCACCGCCGTGGCCGCCGCGCGTCGGGGCCTCACGGGCCGTGCCGTGCGCATCGATCTCGACGGCGGCACGCTGCATATCGACTGGCGCGAGGATGGCGTCTGGATGACCGGGCCGACGATGCATGTCTTCTCCGGCAGCCTCACCCCCGCATTTCTGGAGAGCCTGACATGAGCGCCCCAATTTTCAGCACCATGGGCTGCCGTCTCAACGCCTATGAGACCGAGGCGATGAAGGAACTCGCCGAACAGGCGGGGCTGGAGAACGCCGTGGTGGTCAATACCTGCGCGGTCACGGCCGAGGCGGTCCGCAAGGCACGGCAGGACATCCGCAAGCTGCGCAAGGCACATCCCGAGGCGCGGTTGATCGTGACCGGCTGCGCGGCGCAGACCGAACCCGAAACCTTTAACGCCATGCCCGAGGTCGATGCCGTGATCGGCAACACCGAGAAGATGCAGGGCGCGACATGGCAGGGCATGGCCGCCGATTTCATCGGTAAGACCGAGAGCGTGCAGGTCGACGACATCATGTCGGTGACCGAGACCGCGGGCCATCTGATCGACGGATTCGGCACCCGCAGCCGCGCCTATGTACAGGTCCAGAACGGCTGCGACCACCGCTGCACCTTCTGCATCATCCCCTACGGCCGCGGCAATTCGCGCTCGGTGCCTGCGGGCGTGGTGGTGGACCAGATCAAGCGGCTGGTAGACAAGGGCTTCAACGAGGTCGTGCTGACCGGGGTCGACCTGACCTCTTGGGGCGCCGATCTGCCGGCGATGCCGAAGCTTGGCGACTTGGTGATGCGCATCCTGAAGCTGGTACCCGACCTGCCGCGTCTGCGGATCTCCTCGATTGATTCGATCGAGGTGGACGAGAACCTGATGCAGGCCATCGCCACTGAGCCGCGTTTAATGCCGCATCTGCACCTATCGTTGCAGCATGGCGACGACATGATCCTCAAGCGCATGAAGCGCCGCCACCTGCGCGACGATGCGATCCGCTTTGCCCAAGAGGCCCGCGCGCTGCGCCCCGACATGACCTTCGGCGCCGACATCATCGCAGGCTTCCCGACCGAGACCGAGGCGATGTTCGACAATTCGCTGAAACTGGTCGAGGAATGCGACCTCACGTGGCTGCATGTCTTCCCCTACTCCGCCCGTCCCGGCACGCCGGCGGCACGGATGCCCGCGGTGAACGGCGCGGCGATCAAGGAGCGTGCGGCACGGTTGCGGGCGGCTGGCGAGCTGCAGGTGCAACGGCATCTTGAGGCGCAGGTCGGGCGCACCCACGACGTGTTGATGGAGAACCCCCACATGGGCCGCACGGCGCAGTTCACCGAGGTGAGCTTTGCCGTGCCACAGGTTGAGGGGGAGATCGTGCAGGCCGAGATCACCGGGATTTCAGGCACGCAGCTGACCGCCTGAAAACGGCTGCTCTGCAGCGCGGAGGGCATTGCCCTCCCTGGGGGGCGATGGAACGAGACTGCGGTCGGAATGGCTGCCGTACCCGAGACGACTCCGCATCATGGAACCTCGCAAAATCGCCCTCCGAGAGAGGGAGGGCGATGCCCGCTGTGCCGCCGGGCGGAACCTGTTGAGAGGTTCTAGGTCCAATGGACGCCATCATAACGCATGGCCACGAAAAAGGGCGCCGGTTTCCCGGCGCCCTTCTCATTTACAAAAGCCGTGGCCCGATCAGCCGTCCTTGCGGCGGTTCTTGACCGGCGCCCAAAGCTTCTTGTTGGTCAGATAGAGCAGGACCGAGAGCAGACCCAGCAGAACAACCCCGGCAAAGCCAGCCTGTTTGCGTGCGCCCAGCTTCGGCTCGGCAGTCCACATCAGGAAGGCAGAGACATCCTCGGACATATGCTGCACGTCATTGGCATGCTCATCCGCGAACTCGACCAGCCCATCGGAAAGTGGGGGCGCCATGGCGATCCAGCCGCCGGGGAAAACGGTGTTCTCGTAAAGAACCGTGCCCGCCTGCTCTTTCTCTTTGCCGGTGTAGCTGGTCAGAAGCGCAGTGATATACTCCGGCCCGCCGATCCCTTTGAGGAACTGGTTGATGCCCAGACCATAGGGGCCGTGGAACGCGGCGCGTTTCTTGGCCATCAGCGAGAGGTCAGGTGCGTTCGGCAGGTTGGACCCGGGGAAGTGGTCAACCGGGGTGCCGGGACGGGTGTCGTCCAGCTCGGCGTCATAGACGTCATAGCCTTTGGCGTATTCGATCACCTGCTCTTCGGGCATGTTCGGACCGGTTTCGTCCGACAATGTCCGCATCGCGACATACTCCAGACCGTGGCAGGCCGCGCAAACCTCGGTGTAGATCTGCAGACCGCGCTGGAGCTGGTTTACGTCGTAACCGCCGAACGGACCATCGAAAGAGAAATCGATGTTGTCGATATGCGGTGTGGCGTGGGAATCGTCACCCTGATCGTCGTCACCGGCGTGATCTTCAGCGGCAGTTTCCTCGCCGTGGTCTTCCGCTTCCATGACACCCACGTTGGGGTCATCACTATGCGCCTGACCGGCAACATCGTCTTCGGCGATCACTTCGTTTTCAGCGTTTTCCTCGGCTGTCGATTGCGCTTCGTCCGTGGCTCCGACTTCTTCGGCAGGCGCTTCTTCGGCGTCTTCGGCAGAAACCTCTTCGGGCGCTTCCTCGGTGGCAGCATCCTCAGTGGCGGTTTCTTCGGCCGGGGCCTCTTCCGCTACTGGTGCTTCCTCGGCAGGCGCCGTTTCAGCCGGAGCTTCTTCGGTTGTCGCCTCTTCAGCTGGTGCGTCTTCAACCGGAGCCTCGGCAGCAGGTGCCTCTTCGGTTGCGGTGTCCTCAGCAGGGGCTGCCTCAACCGCGGGTTCGTCAGCCGGGGCCGCGTCGACCTCGGGTTCGGCTGCGGGCGCGTCAGTTTCAGCAGGTGCCTCTTCCGCCGCTGGCGCTTCAGCAGGCGCGGTTTCGGCTTCGGCCTCCGGCGTTTCCGCCGGAGTTGTTAGCAGTTCTTCTTCTGTCGCTGTGTCCTGCGCCAGCACCGCCGTCCCCGGCAGGGCAAGGCCCAGAGTTACCACGGCAGAAAGGAGGTTGGTCTTCATCATGGTCATGATCCTTATTCCGCCGGGTTCACAAGCGTCTTGGTGCCGCCTGCCTTGGGCGCGTAATGCGCGTCAAAGTCGGCTTCGATGGTTTCAGGCTGCGCCAGCGGCTTCTCGATCACGCCCAAGAGGGGCAGAATCACGAGGAAGTAGGCGAACCAATAGGCCGAAGCGATCAGTGAGAAGCTCGCATAGGGCTCTTCTGCGGGCATCGCACCCAGCCACATCAGGGCGAAGAAGTCGATCACCAGCAGAGCGAACCACCATTTGAACATCGGACGATACCGGCCCGAACGTACAGAGGATGTGTCCAGCCATGGCACCAGCGCCATCACGGCAATCGCACCGAACATCGCCAGCACGCCGAAGAACTTGGCGTCGATGATGCCACCGGTCACGAAGGACGCGATCTGCACAACCCAAACCTCAGAGGTGAAGGCCCGCAGGATCGCGTAGAAGGGCAGGAAGTACCATTCCGGCACGATGTGTGCAGGCGTCGCCAGAGCGTTGGCTTCGATGTAGTTGTCCGGGTGGCCCAGATAGTTCGGCATGAAGCCAACAACCGCGAAGAACAGCGTCAGGATCACGGCCAGCGCGAACAAGTCCTTGATCACGAAGTAGGGCCAGAACGGCAGCGTGTCTTTCTTGGCGTCTTCCTTCGAGGTGCGGCGCACTTCGACCCCGGTGGGGTTGTTGTTGCCGGTCGTGTGGAAGGCCCAGATGTGCAGCACC
This sequence comes from Sulfitobacter sp. 15WGC, assembly GCF_005068605.1. Classification (NCBI taxonomy): domain Bacteria; kingdom Pseudomonadati; phylum Pseudomonadota; class Alphaproteobacteria; order Rhodobacterales; family Roseobacteraceae; genus Sulfitobacter; species Sulfitobacter sp. 15WGC. The sequence goes on from NZ_SZNL01000005.1 coordinate 11,267, forward strand.
ACAAGGCCCGCAATCACGAAGGGCAGCAGATAGTGCAGCGAGAAGAAGCGGTTCAGCGTCGCGTTATCAACCGCAGGTCCACCCAGCAGGAAGGTCTGCAGTGTTTCACCGACAAAGGGAACCGCGCCAAAGAGGCCGGTAATCACGGTCGCGCCCCAGAAGGACATCTGACCCCAAGGCAGAACATAGCCCATAAAGCCGGTGGCCATCATCAGCAGATAGATCAACATGCCGATGATCCATGTGATCTCACGCGGGGCTTTATAGGAGCCATAGTAGAGACCACGGAAAATATGCGCATAGACCGCGATAAAGAACAGCGACGCGCCGTTCATATGCAGATAGCGGATCATATAGCCGCCGTTCACGTTGCGCATGATGTGCTCAACCGACGAGAAGGCCAGATCGACATGCGGCGTGTAGTGCATCACCAGAACGATGCCGGTGATGATCTGCAGTGCCAGACAGAAAGTCAGCACGATGCCCCAGATCCACATCCAGTTCAGGTTCTTGGGCGTGGGGATCATCAATGTGTCGTACAAAAGGCCAACGATGGGAAGGCGGCGGTGCAGCCACTTTTCGCCGTTCGAATTCGGCTCGTAATGGTCGTGAGGAATTCCAGACATCTTTCTTCCGCTCCCTTAACCCAGTTTGATCGTGGACTCGTCCACGAATTCGGCGACAGGCACCGGCAAGTTGCGCGGCGCCGGCCCTTTACGGATGCGGCCCGCCGTATCGTAGTGCGACCCGTGGCAGGGGCAGAACCAGCCGCCAAAGTCGCCAGCATCACCCAAAGGCACGCAGCCAAGGTGCGTGCAGACGCCCATCTGAACCAGCCACTCGCCGTTTTCGTCCAATGCGCGGTTGGCGTCCGTGGCGGGCACGTCGCCGCCCAGGTTGGCATTCTGCGCGATGGGGTCAGGCAGGCTGGACACGTCGACAGCGCTTGCCTCTTCGATCTCGGCCTCGGTGCGGCGGCGAATGAACACCGGCTTGCCCAGCCATTTCACGGTCAGCTGCGTCCCGACTTCGACGCCGGACACATCCACACGAATGGACGACAGCGCCTTTACGTCGGCAGAGGGGTTCATCTGGTTGACCAGCGGCCAGACGGCGGCACCAACGGCGACGGCACCTGTACCGGCTGTCGCGTAATACAGGAAATCCCTCCGGGTGCCTGCGTGTTCTTCTGCTTGGGACACGGGTTTACTCCAATTCTTGGCCAACTTTGGCCGACAGACATAGGGGTGGCGTCACCTTGCCACCTGACTTCTCGCCGCTATCTACCGGGATGGACCGCGCCCGTCCAGATGTCAAAGCCGCGCATCTTGGATCAACCGCGCCACAACGCGGCAAAAATACCGCGATTGTGGCAATATCATTACGGCGCGCTTACTGCGGCGGCGCGGTATGGGTCATCGCGGGGCGCGAATCAAAGGCATCGAACCATGCCGCCAGATCGGGGTTTTCAGCCCGCCAATCCCGCGCACCATGGCGAAAATCGATATATCCCAAGGCGCAGCCAAGCGCGATTTGCCCCATGTCCAAAGGCCCGGCCAAATGCGCAGCCCATTGATTGTTAAGCGTCTTACAGGCCCGGTCGACCTTGCCCCACTGGCCTTCGACCCATTCTGACATGCGTTTGTCTTCGGGGCGCAGCTTGCCCTCATAGACCATAGCGAGCGCGGCATCGAGCATCCCATCCGCCGTGGCCTCCAGCGTCAAAGTGTCCCACCTGCTTGTGCCTTGGGGGTAAAGCCCCGCCCCGGCGCGGTCATCCAAATAGGCGCAGATCACCCGGCTGTCGTACAGCGTGCAGCCGTCTGGCCGCTCCAGCGCGGGCACTTTGGTCAGCGGGTTGCGCGCGGCAAAGCCCTCAGCCGGGGCCAGCGGCGTGCCCGATGTCGGCTCCAGCGCGACATCATCAAGCTGACCGGTCTCATGCAGCAGCACCATGACCTTGCGGACATAGGGCGAGGTTGGAGAATAAAATAGTTTCACGTGAAGTCCCCCCTTGGTTGCCCGCACTATTCAACGGCGCCGCGCCAGACGCAACGGCGATCACACCCCGCGCATCAGAGCCGCCATCACCGCCGGATCCGTACCGAACCCATGCGCCGCCATCTGCTCCGCCGCCGCCAGACGCACAGCCGCATCCTTGTTCTGGCCCAGCTTCCATGTGCCGTCGATCCCGGTGATGCGGATTTGGCAGGGCATGATCATGCGCAGCATCTTGTCCCGCGCCTCTGGGGTCATCTTGTCCATCTTCCACGGGGTCTTTGGGGCCAGCCGCGCCTCATAGATCGCCGATTGCCGTGCCAGCAGATCGGGCAGTTCCTCTGCCGGGCGAAGCTCTAGCGTGCCGGTCAGATGCACGGCCACATAGTTCCATGTCGGCACCTGATCCTCGATCCCGTACCAGTCGGGCGAGACATAGCTGTCGGCCCCCGTTACCGCCAAACGCACCGGCTGCGCGGTTTTCAGCGCCCGCGCGATGGGGTTTGAGCGCACCAGATGCAACTCGGCCAAATCCCCGGCGTCGTTCAGGATGAACGGCACATGCGCCATCAACGGCCCTTCCGCCCCATTGATCGCCAACACGCCAAAACCGACGTCACGGGCAAAGGCGAGGTTCCGGTCGCGGCCCTCTTTGCGGTAGATCGGATTGGGGTGCATGGTGCCTCCTATGCGTTTCTTTTGGTATTGCAGAGCCTTGCGCAACTTGGCAACCTGACATCATTCTCAGGGCGGGGCGAAATTCCCCACCGGCGGTAAGCGGTCTCCGCAAGCCCGCGAGCGGCCTTTTCGAAGGTGTCAGCAGATCTGGTGCGACTCCAGAGCCGACGGTCACAGTCCGGATGAAAGAGAATGCGAACAACGACGGGGGCGAAGCCCCGGTCTTTGCGCGTGATCGCCTTGGGTGGACGTGTCTGAACCTAAAGGAGATCACCATGACACAAGAACGTTCCGCCCGTTTCGCCTTTGTGCGTGCAAGCTGGCATGCGGATATCGTCGACCGCGCCTATGACGGGTTTACCGAAGTTATTGACGCCGCGCAGGTGGAAAGCTTTGCCGTTCCCGGTGCCTTTGAACTGCCGCTCATGGCGCAGCGTCTGGCCAAGACCGGGCGCTACGACGCCGTGATCTGCGCGGCCTTCGTGGTGGATGGCGGCATTTACCGGCATGACTTCGTAGCGCAGACGGTGGTCGATGGGCTGATGCGCGTGGGGCTCGACTGCGACCTGCCGGTGCTGTCGGTCTCGCTCACACCGCACCACTATCAGGAAACGGATCATCACAACGCGATCTACCGCGATCATTTCGTCACCAAGGGCCGCGAGGCTGCGCAGGCCGCCCTTGGCATGACCCAGGCGCTTGAGACGTTTTCTTCAAAAGAAAACGCCCCGGAAATTTCAAAAATTTCCGCCGCCTAGCCGAGATAGGCGCGCAGGGCCGGGGGCGGGTTGTCGAGCAATTCCGCCGCCGGTCCCGGCGCATGAGCGCGCCCGCCTTCGACAAAGATCACCTCATCCGCGATGCGGCGCACGTCATCGGGCGCATGGGTCACCATGATCAGTCCCGCCCCCGTCTCTCGGGCGAGGTCTTGGACCAAATCCAACATCTCGACTCGCAGCGCCGGGCCGAGCGCGGCGAAGGGCTCGTCCAACAGCACCCAAGGCCGCGCCTGCACCAGCACCCGCGCCAGCGCCACGCGGCTTTGCTGCCCACCCGAGAGCGCGCCGGGGCGTTTGGCGGCGTGATCGCTGAGCCCCACCCGCGCGAGGGCCGCATCGACGGCCTCCCGATCCGCCGCTTTCAACCGCAGGTCGGGGCGCAGGCCAAGGCCGACGTTCTGCCGCACGGTGAGATGTGGGAACAGGTTATTATCCTGAAACAGCATCGTCATGCCGCGCTGGCCGGGATGTTGATCCGTGATCTCCTCCCCCTCCCGCAGCAGCCGCCCCGCCGCCACCGGCACGAACCCACAGATTGCCGCCAGCAAGGTCGACTTGCCCGACCCCGAGGGGCCGATTACCGCGTAGTTGCGCCCCTGCGCCAGTGTCATATCGGCCACGAGGCTGAAATCGCCCCGCTCAATGCGCATTTCCTCAAGCGTCAGCATGCCAGCGCCCCCATTTGTCGCAGATGAAAAACACCGCCAGTGCCAAGACCAGCAAAAGCAGCGCCGCGCCCGCCGCGGCCTCCATCCGGTAGGCGCCCATCAGACGATACATCTGCAAAGGCAGCGTCGCACGTTCCTGATCGGCGAAAAGCGCGATCACGCCGAGATCCCCCACCGAGAGCGCCCCCGTCAGCCCGGCGGCAAAGCCCAGTTGCGGGCGCAGACGCGGCAGGACCAGCAGCCGCCACAGCGCCCAGCCCGTCATGCCGAGGGTCTGGGTCAGGGGGCCATAATCCTGCAAGGTCTCGCGCAGGCGCGGCACCAGAATGCGCAGCACGAAAGGCAGCGCCATCAGCGCGTTGACCAAGGCGGTGACCGGCAGGCTCAGCCGTGCCGGGTCCAGCACAGGGTTGATCAGGATGAACCACCCCGTGCCGATCATCAGCGGAGAGGCCGCAAGCCCCATCAGGCCAATCGCCTCCACCCCGCCGCGCCGCCGGGTGGCGATCCAGCCTGCCATCGGCAGCGCCAGCAGGGCCAGCACCGCCACGCTCAACCCCGCCACCAGAATGCTATTCCCGGTGGCCTGCCAGACCGAGGCAGGCAGTTCCGCGACCCCCGCCAGCCCGCGCAGCACCACGGCCCCCAGCGGCAGCAGCAAAAACAGCGCGGCGAGCGCGATCACCACCCCGTCCAACGCCCGCTGCGCGCCGCCCCGCGCATCCCAGCGGCGCAGGGGGCGGTCCAACCCGCCGCCCAAGCTGATCGGCGGGATCAACCAAAGCGCCGCCACCGCCGCAGCGCCAGCCAGAACAAGCTGCACCACGGACAGAAGCGCGGCGCGCCCCAGATCAAAGTCAAACCGAAAGGCCTGATAGATCGCCAATTCAATCGTCGTCGCCCGCGGCCCACCGCCCAGCGTCAGGGCCACGGCGAAGCTGGTCAGGCAAATCACGAAAATCAGCGCCGCCACACCGGGCAGCACCTGGCGCAGCATTGGCCATTCCAGCGCCAGAAACAGCGCCCGCGGCGTCATCTGGAGTTGCCCCGCGAGCCGAAACCGCTCGGACGGGATGCTCTGCCAGCCTTGCAGCAAAAGCCGCGTCGCCAGCGGCAGATTGAAGAAGACATGCGCCAGAACCACACCATGCAGCCCGTAGATCGACACCGGCGGCAGGCCCAGAGCCGCGCCAAATTGGTTCAGTACCCCCGAACGGCCAAAGACCGTCAGCAGCCCCAGCACCGCCACGATCACCGGCAGAATGAAGGGCGCGCCCAGCAGCGTGATCAGCGCCCCGCGCCCCCAGAACCGCCGCCGCGCCAATGCCCGCGCCACCGGCACGGCCAGCAACACCGAAAGCACCGCCGACCAAACCGCCTGTGTCGCGGTAAACCGCACCGCCGCCCAATCTGCCGGGCCGAGCCCTGCGCCCACATCGGCCGCCGCGAAAACGGCGACCAAAGCGGCAAGGATCAGCCCCGCCACCAGCGCGGCGGCGAAAAGCCCCGACTTGCCGCTTAACGCGACAGCGCGGTCAGCCATTCGTCCAAAGCCTCATCACGGAGCGCGGGGACATCGCCGTTCGGCACCAACAGCGCCTTGCCGGGCTGGATCATGCCTTCGAACCCTGCGGGCAGACCGCCTTCGGGCGTCACGGCGGGATACATCCAGTTGGTCGTCGGCAGCACCGATTGCGCGGCATCAGAGACGAGGTATTGCAAGAACCGATCCGCCAGTTCCGGCTGATCCGACCCGGCAAGCTTCCCCGCCACTTCGATCTGCATGTAATGACCCTCGTCGAACAGCGCCGCGGTCTTGCTGTCATCCTCCTCCGCGATCAGGTGATAGGCCGGAGAGGTGGTGTAGCTCAGCACCATGTCGGCCTCGCCTCCGAGGAAGAGACCGTAGGCTTCGGACCACCCTTTGGTCACGGTCACGACGTTGTCGGCCAGCCCCGCCCAAACCTCGGGCGCGTCCTCGCCGTAGGCCGCTTTGACCCACATCAGCAGCCCCAAACCCGGCGTCGAAGAGCGCGGGTCTTGGATCACGATTTTCAGATCGCTCTCGGCCAGCGCTTTGAAATTGCCGGGCGCGTCCAGATCGGTGCCGTGGACAAAGGCGAAATAGCCCCAGTCATAGGGCACGAAAACTTCGTCTTCCCAAGTGATCGGCAGGTCATAGTCGGCCTGCAACCCGCTCGGCGCGAACAACCCGGTCTCTTTCGCGGCGGCGATCAGGCTGGTGTCCAGCCCCAGCACGATATCCGCGTCGGACCGTGCGCCTTCAAGCTTGAGCCGCGCCAAAAGGGCCGCACCGTCGCCCATGCCGACGAATTTCAGGTCGCAGCCGCATTCGGCCTCGAACCCCTCTTCGATGGCCGGACCCGGCCCCCATTCGGTGACGAAACTGTCGTAGGTATAGACCGTCAGTTCAGGCGTCTCGGCCCATGCGGCCGATGCGCCCAAGACGCCCGCAGCAAGTGTAAGATACTTCATCGCATCCTCCTTTTGCGGCGAAAGGTAAAAGGTGGATGTCTGTCCTGACCTTCCCTCCGCCGGTGTTAACCGGTTCAGGTTCAACGGGTCCGCACAACATGCACATCTCAGCCCAAAGGCCCCCCGAGGTAGCGTCAGGGGTAGATCGGACCTGCACAATTGGCAAGGCAAATCCCCTTGAGGCAGGGCGCTGCCCCGGCTAAGGGTTTGACAACAGGAGGTCCGCCCATGTCGATCAACAGCTTTGGCCATCTTTACCGGGTCACCACATGGGGCGAGAGCCACGGGCCCGCCCTTGGGGCGACCATCGACGGCTGCCCCCCTGGCGTGCCGATTGACGAGGGCATGATCCAACAGTGGCTCGACAAGCGCAAACCGGGCCAGAACAAATACACCACACAGCGGCGCGAAGCGGATGAGGTGCGGATCCTGTCGGGCACCTTTGAAGGGGTCACCACCGGCACGCCGATCCAGTTGATGATCGAGAACACCGATCAACGCTCGAAAGACTACGGCGACATCAAGGACAAGTTCCGCCCCGGTCACGCCGATATCACCTATTTCCAGAAATACGGCATCCGCGACTATCGCGGGGGTGGCCGTTCCTCGGCCCGGGAGACCGCCGCGCGGGTGGCGGCGGGCGGTCTGGCGCGTGAGGCGATCAAAGCGCTGGTGCCGGCGCTTCAGATCACCGGCTACATGGTGCAGATGGGGCCGCATAAGATCGACCGCGAAGCGTTCGATTGGGACCAGATCGACCAAAACCCCTTTTGGGTGCCGGATGCCAAAGCAGCGGCGGACTGGGCCGACTACCTCGACGGGCTGCGCAAATCGGGCAGCAGCGTCGGCGCGATCATCGAAGTGACGGCGCGCGGCGTGCCTGCGGGCCTCGGCGCGCCGGTCTATGGTAAGCTCGACACCGATCTGGCCGCCGCGATGATGAGCATCAATGCCGTCAAAGGCGTGGAGATCGGCGAGGGCATGTCGGCGGCGATGCTGACGGGCGAATTGAACGCCGATGAGATCACCATGGGGCCCGATGGGCCGGAATATTCCTCGAACCACGCGGGCGGCATCTTGGGCGGGATCAGCACCGGGCAGGATGTGGTGCTGCGTTTCGCGGTGAAGCCGACCTCCAGCATCCTGACCACGCGGCGCACGATCACGAAACAGGGCGAAGAGACCGAGATCATCACCAAGGGCCGCCACGATCCCTGCGTCGGCATCCGCGCAGTGCCGGTGGGCGAGGCGATGATGGCCTGCGTGCTGCTGGATCACCTGCTGCTGCATCGCGGACAGATTGGCCAGAACCGCGGCATAATCGGCCCTGAGGCGTGAGGATCAAAGCATGAAAGTCGATGATTTCTCCGCCCGCCCCGCCCTTGGTGTCGGACTGAAAATCACGGCGATCCTGCTTTTCACCTGCATGTCCGCGATCATCAAATCGCTGGCCGACGAGGTCCCCGCCGGGGAGTCGGTCTTCTTCCGCTCCTTCTTTGCCATTCCGGTGATCCTGATCTGGCTGGCGCAGCGCGGCAAATTGAAAAGCGGGCTAAAGACGCAAAACCCGATGGGCCATGTTTGGCGCGGGCTCTTCGGCACCACGGCGATGGGGCTGACCTTTACCGGCCTCGGCCTGCTGCCCCTGCCCGAGGTCACGGCCATCGGCTTTGCCACACCGATTTTCACCGTCATCCTCGCTGCCGTATTGCTGGGCGAGAAAATCCGGCTGATCCGCGTGAGTGCCGTGGCGATTGGGTTGGTGGGGGTGATGATCATCCTTTGGCCGCGATTCACCAGCATCGGCACGATGGAGCAGACAGCCACCATCGGCGCGTTGCTGATCCTGATGGCGACAATGGTGCGCAGCCTCGTGCAGATCCACATTCGCCAATTGGTGCAGAACGAAGATACCGCCGCGATCGTCTTTTACTTCTCCTGCACCGCCTCCTTGCTGGCGCTCTGCACCCTGCCCTTCGGCTGGGTCATCCCCGATCTGCAAACCTTTGGCCTGCTGGTCCTCGCCGGGCTGATCGGCGGGGTGGCGCAAATCCTGATCACCTCGGCCTACCGCTTTGGCTCAGCCTCGATGCTGGCCCCCTATGACTATACCTCGATGCTTTTCGCCATCTTGCTGGGCTATGTCTTCTTTGCCGAACTGCCTACGATGATGATGCTGGCGGGCGCGGCGCTGGTGATCAGCGCGGGCGCGTTGGTGATCTGGCGCGAGCGGCAGTTGGGGATGGAACGGGGCAAGGCGCGGTCTGTCACCGATCCCAAAGCGTGATCGAATGCGGGCTTTCGCCCGGCCCGGCCTCTCCCTATGGTGCCCCAAAACCGGATAGAGGAGATGACCGATGAGCGACGCGGATCCGAAAGATCACAAGGAAAAGATGCAGCAGCGTCAGGCCGAGCAGCGCGCCAAGGTGGCCGAGTTGCAAGACCCGGACAAGGGTCTGGTGCTGGTCCATACCGGGCCGGGCAAGGGCAAATCCTCTTCTGCTTTCGGCGTGGTGGTGCGCGCGCTTGGCTGGAAACAGCGCGTCGGCGTGGTGCAGTTCATCAAGGGCAAATGGAAAACCGGCGAACGATTGTTCTTTGAACGGTTGGATGAGGTGACATGGCACACGATGGGCGAAGGTTTCACTTGGGACACCCAAGACCGCAACCGCGACATCGCCGCCGCCGAGGCCGCATTCGGCAAGGCGCGCGAGATGATGGAGAGCGGCGACTATGACCTTGTGGTGATGGATGAGATCAACATCGCCATCCGCTATGAATACCTCAAGATCGAAGATGTGATCGCCGGGCTCGACGCGCGCGACAAGCGCACCGCCGTGGTGCTGACAGGCCGTGACGCCCGGCCCGAGCTTTGCGACTATGCCGATCTGGTGACCGAAATGTCCGAGGTCAAACACCCGTTCAAAGCGGGCATCAAAGCACAGCGCGGCGTCGACTACTGAAACGAAAAGGATCGCCCGCTTCCGGGCGATCCTCTCACTGTGCCATGCGGAGGGCGCTTAGATCGTCGCGCCCTTGGGGTCGAGCGTCACCGAGTAAAGCTCGGTATCGGCGCGGTCCATCAGACGCACTTTCATCTGCTGGGTCTTGGCGTCGATATCGACCAAGCCAAAGAATTGCAGACCGGCGGAGGGCGGCAGGTTCACCTGACCTTCTTCGGGGGCTTTGACGTATTTCAACTCGGGGCCAAAGGTGCCGTCCAATTCGTTCGGGCCAAAGGTGCCCGCGTGCAGCGGGCCCGACACAAACTCCCAGAACGGGTCAAAGTCCTGAAACTGCGCTTTGTCGGGGTTGTAGTAATGCGCGGCGGTGTAATGCACATCCGCCGTGAACCAGACCACGTTGTCGACCTGCGCGGTCTTGATGAAACGCAGCAGCCCCGCGATCTCTTGCTCGCGGCCCTTGGCGGCGCCATTGTCGCCATTGGCAACCGCCTCGGCCCCGCCGCCGACGACCAGACCGATGGGCATGTCGCAGGCGATGACCTTCCATGTGGCCGCCGAATTGGTCAGCTCACGCTTGAGCCATGCCATCTGCTCGGCCCCGAGGATATCGGTGGCCTGCGACATCTCGGTCTGCATGTTCTCGCTGTTCGGCCCCCGGTAGCTGCGCAGGTCGAGGAAGAAGACATCCAGAATCGGACCGTAGTTGATCTTGCGGTAGACCCGGCCCGGCTCGGCGGGGGTGATGCGCAGCGGGGTCATCTCATGGAAGGCCTGCGAAGCGCGGGCGGCAAGGACATGGATCGACTTCTCGCTATAGCGGTCGTCTTCCATCAGGCTGCGCGAGGAGGACCAGTTGTTCACGACCTCATGGTCGTCCCACTGCATGAAGGTCGGCACATGGGCGTTCATCTCGCGCACATGGTCGTCCATCAGGTTGTATTTCCACTGACCGCGGTATTCGTCCAGCGTCTCAGCCACCTTGCGTTTCTCGTCGATGATGGTGGTGTTCTTCCACATCGTGCCGTCGTCAAGCTGCACCTCATCCTCAAGCGGGCCATCGGCATAGATGGTGTCACCGGAATGCAGGAAGAAGTCGGGGCGGTGTTTGGCCATGGTCGCATAGGTGCGCATGCCCTCATCGTCGATGCCCCAGCCCTGACCAGCGGTGTCACCGGACCAAGCAAAGCGCACGTCGCGGCGCGCGGTGGGCGCGGTGCGAAACTGGCCGATGATCGGCTCGGAAGTGGCATTGATGTCGCTCAGGTCCGCAGCGGTGAAGCGGTAAAAGATATCCTGATCCGAGGGCAGCCCTTCGACCAGACGTTTCACCGCCAGATCGTGGTTCGGCAACGCGTTCATCGGCGCAAGCTGGCGCGCGTTATCAAAGCTCTCGGTGGTGGAGATTTCGACCTGCACCCGTGCCGGGCGGTCGGTGCGGGTCCAGATCATGCCGGACTGCGTGTCGACATCGCCCGATTGCACCCCATGGGTAAACACCGGGCGTGAGGCTGCACGGCTGAGGCTGGGCATGGCAAGGCTTGCGGCAAAGGCGGTGGAGCCCGCCAGCACAGCGCGACGGGTCGGGCGGATCAGTTTGGTCATCGTGAGCTTCCTCTGAGGGTGGCGATGGCGGCACAGAACCCCCGGCGCGTGACAGATGGCCGACAGCTGCGTGACTCTTTGGCAAAGCTTTGGTGACAGCGCGATGACGTGTTACCAAAATCCGTACCCCATTTTCATTCCGTAACATTTTGATTGAACCGAATCGCCCCGATGTGTAGATTGCGGTGCAACAACAGGAGACCCCCATGCAGGCATTCATCTGCGACGCGCAGCGCACCCCCATTGGCCGTTACGGCGGCGCCCTCTCTTCGGTTCGCGCCGATGATCTGGCCGCCGTGCCGCTGAAAGCGCTGATGGAGCGGAACCCTTCCGTCGACTGGGCGCGCGTCGATGACGTGATCATGGGCTGCGCCAATCAGGCAGGCGAAGATAACCGTAACGTGGCGCGTATGGCGTCGCTATTGGCTGGCCTGCCGGTCGAGGTGCCGGGTGCGACGATCAACCGTCTCTGCGCCAGCGGGATGGACGCCGTGGGCGCTGCCGCCCGGGCGATCCGCGCGGGCGACATGGACCTCGCCATCGCGGGCGGGATTGAGAGCATGTCGCGCGCGCCCTTCGTGATGCCCAAGGCCGAAACCGCCTTTTCGCGCAACAACGCCGTCTATGACACCACCATCGGCTGGCGCTTTGTGAACCCGAAGATGAAGGCTGAGTTCGGCGTCGACTCGATGCCCGAGACCGCCGACAACGTCGCCGCCGACCATGACGTGTCGCGCGAAGATCAAGACGCCTTCGCCGCACGTAGCCAGGAACGCTATGCCGCCGCAGCCGAGAAGGGCGTCTTCGCCGAGGAGATCGCCCCGGTCACCATTCCGCAGCGCAAGGGCGAGGACGTGGTCATCGACAGCGACGAACACCCCCGCCCCGGCACCACGTTGGAGAAACTGGGCAAGCTGCGCGGCATCAATGGCGCCGACCTGACCGTGACCGCGGGCAATGCCTCGGGCGTGAACGACGGTGCCGCGGCGATGCTGCTGGCCTCCGAGGCGGGCGTGAAGGACCACGGCCTGGCCCCCATCGCCCGCGTCGTGGCCATGTCGGCGGCGGGCGTCGAGCCGCGCGTCATGGGCATCGGCCCGATCCCGGCGGTGCGCAAGGTGCTGGACCGCGCGGGCCTGACGATCGAGCAGATGGACGTGATCGAGCTTAACGAAGCCTTCGCGAGCCAAGGCCTCGCCACGCTGCGCGCGCTTGGCGTGCCGGATGACGCACCCCATGTAAATGCCAACGGCGGCGCCATCGCCATCGGCCACCCGCTTGGCATGTCCGGCGCACGTCTGGTGATGACGGCGGCGCTGCAGCTCAAGCGGACGGGCGGCAAATACGCGCTATGTACCATGTGTGTGGGCGTGGGTCAGGGCGTTGCCCTGATCCTCGAAAACGCAGGCTGACACTTCTTTCCTCGAAAGGAACGGACCGATGTATGCACAGATGATCAAATCCACCGGCAAGGGCGTCAAATCCCTCGACGAGATGGACCCCGACGAGCGCGCCTTTCAGGAACGCATCGACGCGGGCGGCAAGATCGAGCCCAAGGACTGGATGCCCGACGGCTATCGCAAGAACCTGATCCGCCAGATCGGACAGCATGCGCATTCCGAGATCGTGGGCCAGTTGCCGGAAGGCAACTGGATCACCCGCGCCCCGACGTTGGAGCGCAAGGCGATCCTTCTGGCCAAGGTGCAGGACGAGGCCGGGCACGGCCTCTACCTCTACTGCGCGGCGGAAACGCTGGGCGTGACCCGAGACCAGATGACCCGCGACCTCCTTTCGGGGAAGATGAAGTACTCCTCGATCTTCAACTATCCGACCCTGACATGGGCCGACATGGGTGCCGTCGGCTGGCTCGTCGATGGTGCCGCGATCATGAATCAGGTGCCGCTGCAGCGCACCTCCTACGGGCCCTACGCCCGCGCCATGGTCCGCATCTGCAAGGAAGAAAGCTTCCACCAGCGCCAAGGCTTCGACATCATGATGAAGATGGCCAATGGCACGCCCGCCCAGCGCAAGATGGCGCAAGACGCGCTCAACCGCTTCTGGTTCCCGGCGCTGATGATGTTCGGCCCCTCGGACAAGGACTCGGTCCATTCCGCGCAGTCGATGGCGTGGAAGATCAAGATGAACACCAATGATGAGTTGCGTCAGAAGTTCGTCGACGAGACGGTGCCGCAGGCCGAATACCTTGGCCTCACGATCCCCGACGAGACACTGAAGTTCAACGAAGAGACTGGCCACTACGACTTTGCCGAGCCGGATTGGGAAGAGTTCTTTCAGGTGCTCAAGGGCAATGGCCCGTGCAACACCGAACGGCTGGCGGCGCGCAACATGGCTTGGGACGAAGGCCGCTGGGTGCGCGAGGGGCTTTTGGCCCACGCCGAGAAAAAGCGCAGCAGACAAATGGCAGCGGAGTAAGCGACATGAGCAGCCCTGAATCCAGCGAATACAAAGGCACCGAAGCCGCCCCCCACGGCGACGCACGGCCCACCGAATGGCCCCTGTGGGAAATCTTCATCCGCGGCCAGCACGGGCTGAGCCATCGCCATGTCGGCAGCCTGCATGCGGCGGACGCGGAAATGGCGATCAAGAACGCCCGCGACGTCTATACCCGCCGCAACGAAGGCGTGAGCATCTGGGCGGTCGAAGCCAGCGCCATCGCCGCCTCCTCGCCCGAGGAGAAAGGCGCGCTTTACGAGCCCGCCAACGACAAGGTTTACCGCCACCCGACCTTCTACGACATTCCCGACGAAGTGGGGGCGATGTGAGCGGCACCGATCCCAAGTTCGAATTCCTCTGCCGGATGGGCGACAACGCGCTGGTGCTTGGCCACCGCGTCTCGGAATGGTGCGGCGTGGCGCCGGTGCTGGAAGAGGACATCGCGCTGGCCAACGTGGCGCTCGACCTGATCGGTCAGACGCAGCTTTGGCTCGGTCTGGCGGGCGAGGTCGAAGGCGAAGGCCGCGATGCGGACAAGCTCGCCTTTCACCGCGATGTCTGGGACTTCCGCAATGTCCTGCTGGTGGAACAGCCCAACGGCGATTTCGGCCAGACCATGATGCGGCAGTTCCTCTTTGACGCCTGGCATCTGGCACAGCTCACCGCGCTGATCGATTCCAGCGACAAGCAGATCGCCGCCATCGCCGAGAAGTCCGCGAAGGAAGTGACCTATCACCTCGAACGCTCCTCCGACACGGTGATCGGCCTTGGCGACGGGACCGAGGAAAGCCACCGCCGAATGCAGGCGGCGCTCGACCTGCTTTGGCCCTATGTGGGCGAGATGTTCATTGGCGATGATGTCGACGCCGCCATGGCCGAAGCCGGCATCGCACCCGATCCGGCGAGCATGCGCAAAAGCTATGACCAACTGGTCGGCGACACGCTGCAGGCGGCGACGCTGACCAAGCCCGAGGATGACTTTGCCCATAGGGGCGGGAAAAGCGGCGCGCGGCACAGCGAACATCTGGGCCATATGCTGACCCAGATGCAGTGGCTGCAACGCGCCTACCCGGACGCCACATGGTGAAACCCGCCCCCCACAGCCGGCCCGCCCCCGCGCCGGTGCCGGGGGTGGTGCGCCGGCCCGCTTCGCGCGGCCCCGCCCGCGGCGAAAAGCCATCGGTCGAGACGGTCTGGGCGTGGCTCTCCGCGATCCCGGACCCCGAGATCCCCGCGATTTCGCTCACCGATCTGGGCATCATCCGCGATGTGGCATGGCACGGCGACACGCTGGTCGTCACCATCACGCCGACCTATTCAGGCTGCCCCGCCACCAGCATCATCAACCTCGACATCGAGACGGCGCTGCACGGCCACGGGATCGAAAAGCTGGAGCTGAAGCGCCAACTCTCCCCGCCTTGGACCACCGAATGGATGAGTGACACCGGCCGCGCCAAGCTTGAAGCCTACGGCATCGCGCCGCCGCGCCCCGCCGGCGGGCCGCAGCACTGCCCGCACTGCCAATCGAAAGCGGTGGAGCGGATCAGCCAGTTCGGCTCGACCCCCTGCAAGGCGCAATGGCGGTGCTTGGACTGCCTTGAACCCTTTGACTATTTCAAATGTATCTGAGGCCCCGATGAGCCAGTTTCACCCCCTCACCGTCACCGACATCCACCACACCATCCGCGATGCCGTGGTGCTGACGCTGAAGCCGGAAGACCCCGACGCCTTCGCCTTCACCCAAGGCCAGTACCTGACCTTCAAACAGGATTTTGACGGCACCGAGCTGCGCCGCAACTATTCGATCTGCGCAGGGTTGGACGACGGCGAGTTGAAGGTAGGGATCAAACGCGTCGATGGCGGGGCCTTCTCGACCTATGCCAATACCGAGCTCAAGGTCGGCGACGTGCTGCACGCCATGCCGCCGCAGGGCAAGTTCTTCACCCCGATCGAACCTGAGGTGGCCAAGAACTACCTCGGCTTCGCGGGCGGCTCGGGCATCACCCCGGTGCTGTCGATCCTGAAGACGGTGCTGAAACGCGAGCCGAAGTCGACCTTCACACTGGTCTATGCCAACCGCGCGGTGAACACGATCATGTTCCGCGAGGAACTCGAAGACCTCAAGAACCGATACATGGGCCGCCTGACGGTGATCCACATCCTCGAATCCGGGCAGGACATGGAGCTTTTCGAGGGCCGGGTCGATCAGGACAAATGCAACGCGCTGTTCAAGCACTGGATCCAGATCGACACCATCGACACCGCCTTCATCTGCGGACCGGAACCGATGATGCTGGCCATCGCCGAGGCGCTGAAGACCAATGGGCTGGGCGAAGAGCAGATCAAGTTCGAACTGTTCAGCGAAAGCCAGCAGGGCCGTTTGGCGAAACAGGAAATGGCCAAGCGCAGCGAGGGCCAGAAGGGCACCGAGATCACCGTCATCATCGACGGCGCGCGGCGCAGCTTCACCATGCAGAAGGGGCAATCGGTCCTCGAAGCGGCGCTGGAGAACGGGCAGGAGGCGCCGTTCTCCTGCAAGGCCGGGGTCTGTTCGACCTGCATGGGCAAGGTGCTGGAAGGCGAGGTCGAGATGATCTCGAACCACGCGCTGGAGGATTACGAAGTCGAACGCGGCTACGTGCTGACCTGCCAAAGCTACCCGCTGAGCGACAAACTCACCATCGACTACGACACCCACTGAAGGAGCCGACATGCGCGATATCCACAGTTACGCCGCCGGCGAATGGCTGGCCCCCGGGGCCGGCGCCCGCAACATCGCCAGCGCCATCACCGGCGAGGTGATCGCGCAGGCCGGCAACGACGCACTGGACGCGGGCGCCATGCTGGGCTTTGCCCGCGAACACGGCGGCCCTGCCCTGCGCGCCATGACCTTCCACGACCGCGCGCGCATGTTAAAGGCGCTGGCGCTGCATCTGATGGAGCATAAACAGGCGCTTTATGATCTGAGCTACGACACCGGGGCCACGCTGTCGGACCACAAGATCGACGTCGACGGCGGCATCGGCACCATGCTGGTCTTCGCCTCCAAGGGCCGGCGCGAGATGCCAGACGCCCATGTCTACCTCGACGGCGCACCCGAGCAACTGGGCCGCGAGGGTCAGTTCATGGGCCGCCACATCTGCAGCCCGCTACAGGGCGTCGCCGTGCATATCAACGCCTTCAACTTCCCGGTCTGGGGTATGTTGGAGAAGCTCGCCCCCACCCTGCTTGCCGGCGTGCCGGCGATCGTGAAACCGGCCACCGCCACCTGCTATGTGACCGAACTTTGCGTGCGGCTGATGCTGGACAGCGGGCTGCTGCCGAAGGGTGCTTTGCAATTCGTGAGCGGCGGCTTGGGCGATATGCTCGACCTGCTCGGCTGTCAGGATGCCGTGGCCTTCACCGGCTCCGCCGACACCGCGCTGAAGCTGCGCGGCAATCCGAAGCTCATGGAAAACTCCGTGCGCTTCACCTCCGAGCAAGACAGCCTGAATGCCTCCGTCCTCGGCCCCGATGCGGTGCCGGGCACGCCAGAGTTCGACCTTTTCGTCAAGGAAGTGCAGCGCGAGATGACCGCCAAGGCGGGGCAGAAATGCACCGCCATCCGCCGGATCATGGTGCCGCACGCGCAGATCGACGCGGTGATTTCGGCCCTGTCCGAGCGCCTCGCCAAGACCACCATCGGCGATCCCCGCGCCGAGGACACCCGCATGGGCGCGCTGGTCTCGGGCAGCCAGAAACGCGATGTGTTGGAGAAGGTCGGGCTGCTAAGCGCCGAGGCCGAGCGCGTTTTCGGCGACCCCGACAACTTCACCGTGAAGGGTGCCGACCGCGACAAGGGCGCCTTCCTGCCGCCGATGCTGTTCCACTGCGCCGACCCCGATGCCGCCGAGCGCGTGCATGACACCGAGGCTTTCGGCCCCGTCTCCACCCTCATGCCCTACCGCGATCTCGCACACGCCACACAGCTTCTGAACCGCGGCCAAGGCTCGCTGGTGGCGTCGATCATCACCAATGACGGCGAGGTGGCGCGCGAGTTGACGATGGGCTCCGCGGCCTTCCACGGACGGCTCTACTTTAACAACCGCAAATCTATGGCTGAGGCCACGGGCCACGGCTCCCCGCTGCCGCATATGGTGCATGGCGGACCGGGCCGCGCGGGCGGCGGCGAGGAGCTGGGCGGCGTGCGCGGCGTGATGCATTACATGCAGCGCACCGCGGTGCAGGGCAGCCCCGACATCCTCACCGCCATCGGCAAGCAATGGGTGCCGGGCGCCGAGGAGATCACCGACCGCGCCCATCCCTTCACCCGCCGCTTCACCGAGCTTGATCTGGGCGAGACTTTCCATTCGCCCACCCGCGAGGTCACGCTCGAGGATATCGAGACCTTCGCCCATTTCACCGGCGACACCTTCTATGCCCACATGGATGACGAGGCCGCCGCCGCGAACCCCTTCTTCCCGGGGCGCGTGGCCCATGGCTACCTGCTCTTGAGCTTTGCCGCGGGCCTCTTCGTGCAGCCCGACCCCGGTCCGGTGCTGGCCAACACCGGCCTCGACAACCTGCGCTTCCTCGAACCGGTCTCGGCGGGCGACAGCATCAAGGTGCGGCTCTCGGTCAAGCACAAGACGCCGCGCAACGCGGAATATGGCGAGGTGCGCTGGCATGTGACCCTGACCAACCAGCGTGAGGAGGCGGTCGCAGAATACGACCTGCTGACGATGAATGCCGTCTGACCACGCGCCCTCGGTCGTCGCGGCACTCGCTGGCCTTGGCGGTCAGCGGGTCTGGTCGCTGATGGTCAGCCTCTTCGGCGATCTGGCACAGGGACAGGGCGACGCAATCGAAGGGCCGGTGCTGTCGCAGATCATGGCCGCGCTCGACGTGCGGCCCGAGGCAAGCCGCGTGGCACTGCACCGGCTGCGCAATGACGGCTGGCTACAATCGGTCAAGGCCGGGCGCATCAGCCAGCACAGCCTGACCGCCCAAGGCCGCGCGGAAAGCGCTGCCGCCAGTCCGCGCATCTACGCCGCGCCGCCGGACCTGTCGGAACCTTGGCAGATGGTCGTGACCGAGGAGAACGGGCGCGAGACCGACAACGCCCTGCGAGAGGCGGGGTTCATCGCCGTCCTGCCCCGCGCTTACGTCGGGCGCGCCGAGAGCGCAGCCCCCACGGGATGCCTTACCCTGCCCGGCACGCCGCCGCCCGAGTGGCTGCGCCGCGCAGTGGAACCCGCCGAGCTTGAGGGTGACTATGACGCGCTCTTGGCCGCGCTTACGGCCTTGGATGCCGAGCTTCCCGCGCCAGAGCAACTCACCCCCTTGGACGTCGCGGTCTTGCGCTGCCTGATCGTGCACAATTGGCGGCGATTGGTGCTAAAGCATCCCGCCCTGCCCGGCGGGCTGATCCGCCCCGAATGGTCCGGCTACCGCTGCCATTTGCTGGTCGACCGCCTGCTGCGCCGCTACCCGCGCCCCGCATTGCAGGATCTGGCCACCGCCTGACGCGGCGCAAAGCCCCGCTTTCCCATGCCGGACAAGCACGATATAGACGTGCTCATGACAAATTTCCTCTATCAGAACGACCTGCCGGATGACCTCGACCTTGGGCCGATGGTCGCGATTGATTGCGAAACGATGGGGCTGCATCCGCATCGCGACCGGCTTTGTGTCGTGCAGCTTTCGGGCGGCGATGGTCACGCGCATCTGGTGCAGGTCGCCAAGGGCCAGACCGAGGCACCGAACCTCTGCGCGCTGCTGGAAAATCCTCATGTGCTGAAGCTGTTCCACTATGGCCGCTTCGACATTGCCGCGATGCTCAACACCTTTGGCGCCACCGCGACGCCGGTCTATTGCACCAAGATCGCCAGCCGACTGGTGCGCACCTATACCGACCGGCACGGGCTGGCGAAGCTTTGCCAAGAACTTCTGAGCGTCGATATCTCGAAACAGCAGCAATCCAGCGATTGGGGGGCCGAAGAGCTGACCCAAGCGCAGATCGACTATGCCGCCTCTGACGTGCTTTACCTGCACCGGCTGCGCGATGAACTTAACAAACGCCTGATACGCGAAGGCCGGATGGACATGGCGCAGGCCTGTTTCGATTTCCTGCCCATGCGCGCCCGGCTGGATCTGGAGGGATGGCCGGACACGGACATCTTCGCACACGCATGAACACACCTTTCCTCGACACCGCCCGCCGGGTGATCCGCTGCGAAGCCGAGGCGCTGACCCTGCTGGCCGACAGCCTTGATGACCGCTTTCGCGCCGCGGTTGACCTGATGCGCACCTGCAAGGGCCGCGTGATCGTCACCGGCATCGGCAAGTCGGGCCATATCGGCAATAAGATCGCGGCGACACTAGCCTCCACCGGCACGCCCGCGCAATTCGTCCACCCGGCCGAGGCGAGCCACGGCGATCTGGGCATGATCACCGCCGCCGATGTGGTGCTGGCGATTTCCAACTCCGGCGAAGCGCCGGAGCTTGCCAACCTCATCGCCTATTCGCGTCGCTATGCCATTCCGCTCATCGGCATCACCAGCCGCGCCGAGAGCAGCCTTGGCCGCCATAGCGACGTGGTGCTGGAACTACCCCGCACGGCAGAGGCTTGCGGCACCGGCGTGGTGCCCACCACCTCGACCACGCTGACGCTGGCGATGGGCGATGCCGTGGCCGTGGCGCTGATGGAGAACCGCGCCTTCACCGCCGAGCATTTCCGCGACTTCCACCCCGGCGGCAAGCTGGGTGCAAGGCTGAGCCGCGTGGCCGATCTGATGCATGTGGGTGACAAGCTGCCGCTGGTCACCGCCGACGCCCCGATGCCCGAGGCGCTGAGCGAGATCAGCCGCAAGGGCTTTGGCGTGGTCTGCGTCATCGATGCGGAAGGCGCGCTGGCCGGGATCATCACCATGGGTGACCTCGCCCGGCATCTGGATGGCTTGATGACCATGACCGCCCGCGACGTCATGACCCCCGCGCCCGTGACCATCACCCCCGACGAACTGGCCGAAAAGGCCGTGGGCGTGATGAACAGCCGCAAGATCACCTGCCTTATCGTGACCGACCCCGCGCAGAACGACGGCAAATCGCCCATCGGGCTGCTGCATATCCACGACTGCCTGCGCGTCGGACTGGGGTGACGCCGGATGAAGGGGGATCGCCACTCTCGCGTCGTGTCGTGGCTGAAAGTGCTCTTTCCGCTGATCGCGCTGGCGCTGCTATCGACCCTATTCCTGCTGTCGCGGGCGATTGAACCGCAAGCCGTGATCCCCTTCGCGGACAAAGAGGTCCAAGAACGGCTGCGCGACCAGCAGATCACCGGCCCTTTCTATTCCGGCACCACGGCGGATGGCGATCTGATCTCATTCTCTGCCGAGAAACTGACCACCCCCGGCGGGGAGACCGGCACCAATGAAGCCGAGGAGATCGAGGCCACGCTAGACTTGGAGGGCGGCGCCCAGATCAAGCTCCACTCCGACAGAGGGCGGTTCGACACCGGCGCAGAGGCGGCGGAACTGGCGGGCGATGTGCGGGTTAGCACCTCAACCGGCTACGAAATCCTGTCCGAGCGGATGATCTCGAACCTCACCACGCTGGACCTGCAATCGCCTGGCCCGGTCCAAGCCACCAGCCCCGCGGGCGAGATCACCGCCGGCAGCATGGCCATCACCAACCGGCAGAACAGCGCCGGATCGCAATTGCTTTTCACAAAGGGTGTGAAACTGATATACACGCCGCAAGCAACGAAAGAGTAACTGCCTTGAGACACTTGTTTATTTTGATGCTGCCGCTGTTTTTCGCGCTGCAGGCCGCCCCTGTCTCTGCACAGTCTGCCAATGTCGCCTTCGGCGCGCTTGAGCAAGACACCAGCCAACCCGTCGAGGTGACCGCCGATAACCTGTCGGTCGACAATGCCACGGGCACCGCCGTCTTCACGGGCAATGTATTGATTTCTCAGGGTGAAATGACCCTTTCCGCCGGTAAGGTCGAGGTCGTCTATCGCGCCTCGGATCAGGGCATCGCCAAGCTGGAGGCCACCGGCGGCGTGGTCTTGGTCGCGGGGGAGGACGCCGCTGAATCGCAGCGCGCCGATTACGACATCGACGCTGGCACCTTGGTAATGCGCGGCGACGTGCTGATGACCCAGGGCCCCAGTGCACTGAGCGCGCAGGAAATGACAGTGAACCTGGACGACGGCACGGCGCAGATGTCGGGCGGCGTGAAGACCATTTTGCAGCCCGGCAGCGACAACTGATGCCGCCCGAGCTGAAAGTCGCCGGGGGCGATTCCGGCCTGCGCATTCAGCATCTGCGCAAGTCTTACCGCAAGAAAGCGGTGATCCGCGACTTTTCGATGGCGCTCGACCGGGGGGAGGTCGTGGCGCTTTTGGGGCCGAACGGCTCGGGCAAGACGACCACTTTCTACGCGGTGGCCGGTCTGGTCACGCCCGAAGGCGGGCGTGTCACCGTGGACGGCAAAGACGTGACCACCCTGCCCATGTACCGCCGCGCGCAGCTTGGCATCGGCTATCTGCCGCAGGAGATGAGCATTTTTCGCGGGCTGTCGGTGCAGGACAACATCAGCGCGATCCTCGATATTAGGGTCAAACACCGCCACCAGCGCCGCGAACGGCTGGAAGAGTTGCTGACCGAATTTTCCATCGAACACCTGCGCCGCGCACCTGCCCTGGCGCTATCAGGCGGGGAGCGGCGCCGGGTGGAAATCGCCCGCTGTCTGGCCGCTAACCCGAACTATCTGCTGCTTGATGAACCCTTTGCCGGGGTCGATCCGATCTCGGTCGGGGACATTCGGCAACTGGTTGCCGACCTCAAGAAGCGCGGCATCGGGGTGCTGATCACCGACCACAATGTGCGCGAAACCCTAGAGATCGTGGACCGTGCCTATATCCTGCATGAGGGCAAAGTTCTGATGTCTGGAACGCCCGAAGAAGTTGTGCAAAACGAGAATGTGCGCCGTGTCTACCTTGGCGATAATTTCCGTATTTCCTAAGACTTAGCGCGTTTTTCCGGGTCTTCCAGCCCTCGGCAAAGCCTTGCTCGCACGATGCGGAAAACCGCTCTGATTGTAGCGATAAAAGGATAGCACGCGCATCGGCGGCATTGACTTTCAAACCGAAACGCGGCCTCATTGAGCTATGGTGACATCGCGTTCCTGTTTGATCCTGCATCGCCCTTCCCGCGAAGGAACGGTCAAAATCATCCTGGTCGCAGCGCCATTCCTCCATATCTGAAAGTTGTCGCGCTCCACGCATGTGGACCGTTTGGCAATGTTCGGAACAAGAAAGACAAGGAGACGATATGCGGTATCAGATCAGTGGCAAACAGATCGACATTGGCGACGCGCTTCGGACACATGTCCGGACCGAACTGGACGAGGCGGTCAGCAAATATGCCGAACGCCCGACAGATGCGATGGTGGTGTTTTCCAAAACGGGCCACGAATTTGCCTGCGAGGCGACCGTGCATCTTTCCACCGGTCTTAATGCGTCGGCCAAGGCCAAGGCGACAGAGATCTATGCCGCCTTCGACAGCTGCTGCGA
The DNA here is from genome assembly GCF_005068605.1 of Sulfitobacter sp. 15WGC. Lineage (NCBI taxonomy): Bacteria > Pseudomonadati > Pseudomonadota > Alphaproteobacteria > Rhodobacterales > Roseobacteraceae > Sulfitobacter > Sulfitobacter sp. 15WGC. The sequence continues at coordinate 34,467 of NZ_SZNL01000005.1, forward strand.
AAAGATGGAAAAACAGCTGCGCCGCTATAAGCGCCGCCTGAAGGACCATCACAAAGAACGCGCCGAACCGGTTGAACTTCTGGGGGCGTCCTCCTATATCCTCGCGTCAGACAGCGATTCAGATGCGCAGGAACCTGATACCCTCCAACCCATGATCATTGCAGAGATGCAGACGAAGGTGCCAACTTTGTCTGTCGGCGAAGCGGTGATGCAGATGGAATTGTCGGGCGATCCGGTGCTATTGTTTCGCAAGGAAGGCCAGGAAGGGATGAATGTCGTGTACCGCCGCGAAGACGGCAACATCGGCTGGATCGACCCTTCGTAACCCACGGCGGTAACTTCCGCCACAGAGCAGGGCGAGCGGAATGGATTTCGGCAAACTCCTCAAGCCAGAGGCCGTGAAGGTTTTGACTTCGGCTTCGAGCAAGAAGCGTCTGATGCAGGATATCGGCGAACTCGCCCAGCAAGCCTATGGGCTGCCGGCCGGCCAAGTGGTAGACGCGCTGATGACGCGCGAAACCCTTGGGCCGACCGGCGTGGGCCACGGTGTCGCCCTGCCCCACGCGCGGATTGACGGGATCGACAAGGTCGTCGGTGCCTTCGTGCTACTGGACAAACCGATTGATTTTTCCTCGGTCGACCGGCAACCGGTCGACGTGGCCTTTGCCCTCTTCGCCCCCGAAGATGCGGGGGTGGAGCATCTCAAAGCGCTGGCACTGGTGGCCCGCACACTGCGCGACACCAGCATCTGCACCAAGCTGCGGTCGAACCCCGACCCGGCCACGCTTTACACCATCCTGACCGAAGACAAGGCCGATAAGGCCGCCTGATCCTAGGCCGCCTGACCTTCGGCCACCTGACCCTGCGCTAGACAGCGACCGGTTCCGGCTCTGGCGGGGTCGGCTTTGCGCGTTTCGCTTTCTTCTCTCCCAGCATCAACATCGCCGGGGTCACCACCAGCGTCAGCACGGTGGCCACCACCAGACCGCCCGCGATGGCCGAGCTCAGCTCGGTCCACCATTGGGTGGAAGGCGCGCCATAGACGATCTCGCGCGTGAAGAAGTTGATGTTGAGGCCAATCACCATGGGCATCAGGCCAAGCGCCGTGGTGACCGAGGTCAGCACCACGGGCCGCAAACGCTGCGCCCCGGTGCGCAGCGCAGCCTCTAGCGGCGACAGCCCGAGTTTCTTGAGGTCGTTATAGGTGTCAATCAGAACGATATTGTTGTTCACCACGATCCCCGCCAGCGCGATGACCCCGATGCCGCCCATGACCACCCCGAAGGGCCGTCCGGTAATCAGCAGGCCAAAGAGCACCCCGGCAATCGAAAAGACGATGGCCGACATGACGACGAAGGCTTGGTAAAAGCTGTTGAATTGGATCACGAGGATCACGAACATCAGGAAAATCGCGGTGATGAAGGCGCCGACGAGGAAGATCATCGATTCCTGCTGGTCCTCCGCCTCCCCGGCGAAGGAGGCTTCGACACCCGGCGGCAAGTCCATCGCGTCAATCGCGCTGCGCAGCGCGACGGTCTGGTCGTTCACCAAGACACCCGGCGCGACATTGGCCTCGATCGTGACCACCCGCTCTTGATCCACCCGCGTGATCGTGCCGGTCCGCGGACTCGGCTCGAAAGTCACGAAGTTCGAGATCGGCACCAGCCCTGCGGAGGTCGGCACGCGCAGCGATTGCAACTCTTCCAGCGTGCGCTCATCCGACGGGAAGCGCACATTGATGTCGATGGAGCCTTCGGCGTCGTCAGGCCGGTAATCCGCGACCGTGATGCCCCGCGTGAGCAGTTGCACCGCCTGCCCCAGCGTCGAGATATCGGCCCCGAACCGCGCGGCCTCGGACCGGTTCACGGCGATGCGCCATTCCACCCCCGGCAGGGGGCGCGAGTCGGTCACATCGGTGAAACCGCCGATATCGGCCATCTTCTCGCGGATCTGATCCACCACCTGCTGCTGCACCTGCGGGTCATGCGCCTCGATCCGCAGATTGACGGGTTTGCCCGCCGAGGGGCCGTTCGATGCGGTCTGCACCTGCACGTCGATCCCCGGAATGGCCGCCATCTCGGTCCGGATTTCCTCGCCAATGATGGCGGCGGGGCGGCGTTCGTCCCACTCGGTGAACTCCACCTGAATGGTGCCGATCAGATCGGCACTGTCGCGGTTGCTGCTGCCGGTGCGGGCATAGACGCTGGCGATCTCGTCATAGGCAAAGAGGCGCTGCTCGACCTGCCGCACCAGCGCGTCTTGTTCGTAGATCGAGAAATTGTCCCGCGCACGCACCTGCACCTGCGCAAAATCAGGCTCTACATCGGGGAAAAAGGTGATCCCATTGCCGAATTGCGCATAGGCCGTGAAGCCGCCCATCAGCATGGAAATGGCAAGGATCAGGGTCATCCACGGGCGCAGGATGGCGAATTGCAGCAGTTTGACATAGCCACCGGTAAAGCCTTTCAGGTCACGCGGGTCGCCCTGTTCAGCGGCATGGAGCGTCGCCTTGTCCTTAGCCGATTGCGGCGGGCGCTTGCCGATAATCCCGCCGACGACGGGGATAAAGACCAGCGCCATGAAAAGGGATGCGGTCAGGGTCAGGATCACCGTAATGGGCAGGAATTTCATGAACTCCCCCACCGTGCCGGTCCAGAACAGCAGCGGGAAAAACACGCTGAGCGTCGTCGCCGTTGAGGCGATGATCGGCCATGCCATGCGTTTGGCGGCATGGGCATAGGCGGCGCGGGGCGAATGCCCCTCTTGCAGGCGGCGGTCGGCAAGTTCGGTGGTCACGATGGCCCCGTCCACCAGCATCCCCACCACGAGGATGAGCGAAAAGAGCAG